>NZ_JBHSBP010000031.1:0-88033 GCF_042650725.1 Micromonospora sp. GCM10011541 | reverse complement strand
ACACGGCGCGTCGCCCGTTACCCCCCGGCCTGACCTGCACCGAATTTCCGGTTAACGATCTAGACGAACAAGATCCGGAACCGCCCAACCTCTCCGCCGGATAGTCGATCAAATGAGTTTGATGTATTCTCCGGTTCATGGCTGCGTCGAGCCAAGCCGCCCCAGCGTTCGTACGGCTGGCCGCCCACCCGCTGCGGTGGCGGCTACTGACCGAACTCGCCGACAGCGACCTGCGGGTCCGCGAGCTGGTCGCGCGGATCGGCCAGCCGCAGAACCTGGTCTCCTACCATTTGCGGCTGCTGCGTAACGGCGGCCTGGTCACCGCCACGCAGAGCAGCTTCGACGGCCGCGACAGCTACTACCACCTGGATCTGGACCGCTGCGCCCAAGCGCTGGCCAGCACCGGCGCCGCCCTGCACCCGGCCCTGCGCTTGGACAGCGCCACGCTGGCCCCGCCGGTCCATCAGCGGCGGTTGCCCGGCCTCGCCGTGCTGTTTGTATGCACTGGTAACAGCGCCCGCTCACCGATCGCCGAAGCCCTGCTACGCCACCACACCGCCGGACAGCTGGAGGTCAGCAGCGCCGGCAGCCGACCCAGGCCGCAAGTGCATCCCAACAGCGTGCGGGCGCTGCGCGACCAGTGGGGCATCGACATCGCTGATCAGCGGCCCCGCCACCTGGACACCCTTACCGGCCGCCGGTTCAACTACGTGATCACCCTGTGCGACAAGGCCCGCGAGGTCTGCCCCGAGTTCGACGATCACCATCGCCGCATTCACTGGAGCATCCCTGACCCCGCCCTGGCCGGCGACAGCGCCCAGGCCAGTTACCCGGCCTTTATTCGCACCACGGCCGACATCGATACCCGCATCCGCCATCTGCTACCCGTCCTCACTACCCGCCCGCCCATGAGTCAAGGAGGTTCAAGCCATGACCGGACCCGACCAGTACGCCAGCGTCCGCTACCTGGTTGACGACGTCCAGGCAGCCGTCGACTTCTATACCACTCACCTCGGCTTTCAACTGAGCACCAACGCCGGGCCCGCCTTCGCTGACGTGGTCCGCGGTCCGCTGCGGCTGCTGCTGTCCGGGTCCGCCAGCTCAGGCGCCCGCGCGACGCCCAAGGACGCCACGACTCCCGGCCGCAACCGCATCCACCTCACCGTCGACGATCTGGATGCCGAGATCGACCGGCACCGGGGCGCCGGACTGTCGTTCCGCGGTGACGTGGTTTCCGGCCCCGGTGGGCGTCAGATCCTGCTGGCCGACCCCTCCGGCAACCTGATCGAGCTGTTTCAACCAGGCCGTTAGACCGGCGCCACACGCCGGCCATACCCTGACGAGACACGGTGATGGGCTGGTGCGGCGGCACCATCTGCTCGCTGCTCAAGCCTGCGCCCGCTCGTTCGCAACCGTCAGTGCCCGGGTTCATCGTCGCGCAACAGGTGCCTAGTGCGGTGTCCACTAACGTTCACCGGGTTTGCGGTGGGTGTTGTGGATCCTCGCCTCGTGGGCGAGCGACTCCCCCCACCGGGTGGTGGGGCGGGCCTCCGCGGGCCAACTGATCCTCGCGCCGCCCGGGGTGGGCGGCGGGGGTCACGTCGGGACCGTCCGGCACCGGGCAGGTGCCGGCCGGCTCGACGGTGCTCGACTACCTCCGGCAGCACGACGGCTGTCGGGGTGGTGGGTCCGCCGCCCGGGGTGCGGGTGGCGATGCTGGCGGCCGCGACGAGGTCGCGGTGGCCGGAGAAGCGGCAGTGCGGGCAGGACAGGGTCCGTCCGCGGGGTTTCGGTATCCGGCGGTGGCAGGCGGGGCAGGTCGACGAGGTGCCGCGTTCGTCGAGGCGATCGCTGCCGCATTCGTGCCGAGCGACTTGGCGATCAGCAGGGGGCGACCGCCAACAGTGTCGAGCAGCGGACCGATCTCACCCCTCACCCAGCCCTCGATTTCTGGCCCGTCAGGCTTCGGAGGCTCCTGGGACCACGAGTACCGGTGCACCGCTGCGCCCCGCTGCTCCGCCACATCGCCGGCATACATGAGCAGGGGTGCACCCGGTCCGAACCTAAGGCCGGGAATCACGACAGCGTCAGCCATGCGGACGACCTTACCGAGACCCGCGGTAGTGAATCCCGGACAAGACGGGTTCGGCGTGCAGTCCACCGTCAACAGGGACGGCTATGTCGGGCCAGTCAAGAGCCACTACGCGGTGTCAGCAGGAGTCACACCAGGCCAGGTGAGACCATGCCGACAATGGGAGACGGCTCAGCTGGGGGTCTGAGCCGTCGCCGCGGTCCCCACCGTCAGTGGCGCGCCCAGAGGCCGACCACGGCCGCTGCGCCGCCGCCCCGGCGTACCGGCTCGGCCGCGGCGAGCAGCCGGCCGTCCTCCAGGAACTCGATACCGGTCGCGGCGCCGATCTCAGCGGTGGGAGAGAAGGCATGGCCCGGGGGGAGGCCGTTGGCGTACTCGGTGAGGAACGCCGGCTCGGCCTGAGTGCTGCCGCCGTTGCGCTGCGATGCCCGCGGCGCCGCCAGCGCCTCCGGCAGGGTCATGCCCAGGTCGATCCGGTTGATCAGCATCTGCAGGACCGTGGTGATGATCGTCGCGCCGCCGGGCGTGCCGACGGCCAGGAACGGCCGTCCGTCGGCCAGCACGATTGTGGGCGACATGGAACTGCGCGGGCGCTTGCCCGGCGCCGGCAGGTTCGGGTCGGGCGCGGTGCCCTGGGTCGACGCGAAGTTGAAGTCGGTCAGCTCGTTGTTGAGCAGGAATCCCCGACCGGGTACGACCATCCCGTTGCCGCCGGTCGCCTCGATGGTCAGCGTGTACTCCACCACGTTGCCCCACCGGTCGGCCACGGTCAGGTTGGTGGTGCTCTTGCGATCGTCGCGGGTGTCGGCGACCGTCGCCACCGAGCAGCCGTCGTAGGCGCCGTCGGGGACGCCGGGTGCGACCGGCTTGGGCAGCGCCGCCGAGGGATCGATCAGGCACGCGCGTTCCCTGGCGTACGCGTCGCTGAGCAGTTCGCCGAGCACGTTCTGCGGGGTGTGGTCGCCGACGTAGCGGTTGCGGTCGGCGAACGCCAACGCGCTGGCCTCCAGGTAGTGGTGCATCGCCTGGGTGGCGGTCATCGACCGCAGGTCGAACCGCTCGAGGATGTTGAGCGCCTCGCCCACGGCGGTGCCGCCGCTCGACGGGGTGGACATGCCGTACACCTCGAGGCCGCGGTAGTCCGACCGGGTCGGCTCGGGGAAGCGGGTGCGGTAGCCGGCAAGGTCGTCGGAGGTCATCCCGGCCGGGCGGATCGGGTACGGCCACGACCCGATCGGCTGCGCCGCCAGCGGCGGGTGCTGCACGGTGGCAACCACGTCGCTGCCGACCTCGCCCCGGTAGAACACGTCGGTGCCCTGCGTGGCGATCAGCCGGTACGTCTCGGCGAGGTCCGGGTTGCGGAAGGTGCTGCCGGCCGCCGGTGGCTGACCGCCGGGCAGGTACAGCGCACTGGTCGAGCTGAACTGCCCGAACGCGGCCTGATTCGCGGCGATCTGGCCGGCGAAGGTCTCGTCGACGGTGAAGCCGTCCTCGGCGACCCGCGCGGCGGGCTTGAGGATCTGCGCCAGCGACCGGGTGCCCCAGCGGTCCAGCGCGTCCTGCCAGGTGAGCAGGGTGCCGGGCACGCCGACCGACAGCCCGCTGATGCGGGCCTCGTCGAACCGGTACGGCTGCCCGGTGGTCGGGTTGATGAAGCTGGTCTCGGTCATCCACACCGGTGCCGACTCGCGGCCGTCGATGGTGTGCACCCGCCCGGTCTTCGCGTCGTAGTAGACGAAGAAGCCACCGCCGCCGATACCGGCCGAGAAGGGTTCGGTGACGCCGAGCGTCGCCGCCGCGGCGACCGCCGCGTCGACGGCGTTGCCACCGCGGCGCAGCACATCCAGCCCGACCGCCGTGGCGGTGGCGTCCACTGAGGACACGGCGCCCCCGTACCCGACGGCCACCGGCTCCTTCGGCGGCTCGGCCGGCTTCGCCTGGGCGGGAACGCCGGTTGCGGCCACGAGCGTGGCCAGAGCGACGGTCGCGGTGATGAGGGCCGGAGGTCTCATGTCGTCTCCCCAGATCGACACGGGTGGGCCTTCTGCCTACTCCCCTGGCCGGGAGTCGGCAACCCGAACAAGCCGAAGTCCCAGGACCGGCCCAGCCCATTCCACCGGAATCACCGTCCTACCCGAGCCCCGCTCAATCCGGTCGCCGCACCGCCCGCCCGTCGGGAAACCGGGGCGTGGGCGGGGAGGTAGTCGGCCACCTCCGGCGCTGTTCCTCGTGCAGCGGGATGTGGTCAGGCGTGGCTGTTCTGCCTCGCGGCAGCCTGGCGACGCAGTTCGTGGCGCGCCAGAGCGTTCTTGTGCACCTCGTCGGGTCCGTCGGCGAAGCGCAGGGTGCGGACGCGGGCGTAGGCGCCGGCCAGCGGGAAGTCCTGGGAGAGGCCGGCGGCGCCATGGACCTGGATCGCCTTGTCCAGAATCCACTGCACGGTCGCGGGGGTGGCGATCTTGATCGCCTGGATCTCGGTGTGCGCGCCCTTGTTGCCGACGGTGTCCATCAACCAGGCCGTCTTGAGCACCAGCAGGCGCAGCTGCTCGATCCGCACCCGGGACTCGGCGATCCAGTTCCGGATCACCCCCTGGTCGGCCAGTGGCTTGCCGAACGCGATCCGCTGCTCGGCGCGGGCGCACATCAGCTCGACGGCCTGCTCCGCGACGCCGATGGAGCGCATGCAGTGGTGGATCCGGCCGGGGCCGAGGCGGGCCTGCGCGATCGCGAAGCCGTCGCCGTCGGCGCCGATCAGGTTCTCGGCCGGCACGCGTACGTCGTGGAACTCCAGCTCGGCGTGCCCGCCGTGGTCGTGGTCGTCGTACCCCAGCACCTCCATGCCCCGCTTGATCTGCAGGCCGGGGGTGTCCCGCGGGACCAGCACCATGGACTGCTGGCGATGCCGCTCGGCGTTCGGGTCGGTCTTGCCCATGACGATGAAGATCCGGGCGTTCGGGTTCATCGCGCCGGTGATCCACCACTTGCGCCCGT
The DNA here is from genome assembly GCF_042650725.1 of Micromonospora sp. GCM10011541. Classification (NCBI taxonomy): domain Bacteria; kingdom Bacillati; phylum Actinomycetota; class Actinomycetes; order Micromonosporales; family Micromonosporaceae; genus Micromonospora; species Micromonospora sp. GCM10011541. Next base: position 82,950 of record NZ_JBHSBP010000031.1, on the reverse strand, counting down.
TGATCACGTACTGGTCGCCGTCCCGCTCGATGCGGGTGGAGATGTTCGTGGCATCCGAGGACGCCACGTCCGGCTCGGTCATGGCGAACGACGACCGGATCTGACCTTCCAGCAGCGGCTCCAGCCACTGCTTCCGTTGCCGCTGGGTGCCGAACATCGCCAGCACCTCCATGTTGCCGGTGTCCGGGGCGGAGCAGTTCAGGGCGGCGGGCGCCAGGTGGCTCCGTCCGGTGATCTCCGCGAGCGGGGCGTACTGCAGGTTCGTCAGGCCCGCGCCGTGCTCGCCAGGCAGGAAGAGGTTCCACAGTCCTCGCTTGCGCGCCGCGGCGCGCAGCTGCGCGAGCACGGGCACCGAGTCCCAGGCCCAGCGGTTGCCGAGCTGCCCGAGCTCTTCGTGGAAGACGTGCTCGGCCGGGTAGATGTGACTGTCCATGAAGTCCAGGAGGTTGTCGCGCAGTCCCTCGGTCCTGGGGTCCAGGCTGAAGTCCATCATTGCTCCTTGAGGTAGGTCAGGCCCGCGTCGAGCAGCAGAGCGGTGACCTCGCCGAGGCGTTCGAAGCCGGAGCCGACGGTCTGGCCGCGCAGGTGGCGGTAGTGGATGCCTTCGAGGATCGCGGCCAGCTTGAAGGCCGCCAGGCCGAGGTAGAAGCCGAAACCTGGGAGGGCGCGGGTGCTGCGGGCGGCGTACCGCTCGAGGATCTCGTCCTCGGTCAGGAAGCCGGGCGCGGACGCGGCGTCGGCCACCGCCGTTCCGACGAGCCGGCCGAGACGCTGGTAGAGCACCAGCAGCGCCAGGTCGGTCAACGGGTCGCCGAGCGTGGCCATCTCCCAGTCGATGACAGCGGCGAGGCGGTCGCGGTCGTCGGTGAGGACGTTGTCGAGGCGGTAGTCGCCGTGCACGATGCCCGGTGCCGACCCGGCGGGCACGCCGGACGCCAGTCGGGCGTGCAGCTCGTCGGCGGCCGGCAGGTCCCGGCAATACGACGCGTCGAGCTGCTTCTTCCAACGGCTCACCTGCCGAGCAAGGAAGCCCTCGGGTCGGCCGAAGTCGGCCAGGCCCACGGCCGCCGGGTCGACCGCGTGCAGGGCGGCCAGGGTGTCGACCAGCCTGGCCGAGATGACCCGGGTGCGTTCCGGGCCGAGCCGCTCGAGTTCGGCCGCGTGCCGGTACGCCGTACCGGCCACCCGCTGCATCACGTAGAACGGTGCGCCCAGCACGTCGACGTCGGTGCAGAGCGCGTAGGTGGTCGGCACCGGCACGTCGGTGGCCTGCAGCGCCGACATGACCCGGTACTCGCGGGCCATGTCGTGCGCGGTGGACAGCACATGCCCCAGCGGCGGCCGGCGGACGATCCAGGTCTTCCGCCCGTCACCTACCTCGTAGGTGAGGTTGGACTTCCCGCCGGCGATCAGCCGGGCGGTCAGATCCCCGGCCGCCCCGGGCACCGAGGCGGCGAACCAGTCGGAGAGCCGGGCCAGGTCGAGGCCCGGCGGGTCCAGCGGTGCGGAGGCGATCATGGCACGAGGATGCTGACGGTCTCGACCACGCAGGCCGGCTTCTCCGCACCCGCCAGCTCGACGGTCACCTTCGCCGTCAGCTGGTAGCCACCGCCGCCGGGCACCAGCGACAGCAGCTCCACGCCGGCACGCACCTGGGAGTCGACGGGGACCGGGGAGGGGAAGCGGAGCTTGTTGGCGCCGTAGTTCACGCCCATGGTCAGCCCCTCGACCTTGTACACCTGCCAGACCAGCATCGGCACCAGCGACAGCGTCAGGTAGCCGTGCGCGATGGTGCTGCCGAACGGGCCGTGCGCCGCCTTGGCCGGGTCGACGTGGATCCACTGGTGGTCGCCCGTCGCCTCGGCGAACGTGTCGATCTGCCGCTGGGTGACGGTGTGCCAGTCGGAGAAGCCGAGGTGGGTGCCGACAGCCTGCCGCAGTTCCTCGATGCCCTGGAAGACCTTCATCATTTCCCCTTTCCCGCTCAGGCCTTCGGCCCGCCGGCGACGTACAGCACCTGGCCGGACACGAAACCGGCGCCCTCGCTGACGAAGAACGACACGGCATGCGCGATGTCCTCCGGCTTGCCGGTGCGCGCGACCGGGATCTGCGCCGCGGCGGCCTTCGTGAAGTCCTCGAACGGCATGCCGACCCGCGCCGCGGTGGCGGCGGTCATCTCGGTTTCGATGAAGCCCGGGGCGATCGCGTTGGCCGTGACACCGAATTTCCCGAGTTCCAGGGCGAGCGTCTTGGTGAAGCCCTGCAGACCGGCCTTGGCGGCCGCGTAGTTGGCCTGACCGCGGTTGCCCAGCGCCGAGGTGCTGGACAGGTTGACGATCCGTCCCCAACCGGCTTTGGTCATGTAGCCCTGCACGGCGCGGGCCATGAGGAACGAGCCACGCAGGTGCACGTTCACGACCGCGTCCCAGTCGTCGGCGCTCATCTTGAACAGCAGGTTGTCCCGGATGATGCCGGCGTTGTTGACCAGCACGGTGGGTTCGCCCAGCTCCTCGGCGATCCGGTCCACGGCCGCCTGCACCGCCTGTTCGTCGGCCACGTCGGCGCCGACGGCCAGGGCCCGGCCACCGCCGGCCTCGATCTCCTCGACGACCGGCTTGCCCGCCGCTTCAGCCAGGTCGACCACGGCGACGGCGAAGCCGTCGCGGGCGAGCCGCTTCGCGACGCCGGCGCCGATGCCGCGGGCCGCGCCGGTGACGACGGCGGTACGGGTGATGGTCATGGGGTCAACTCCTCGACGGGTACGGAATGTGGCAGTTCAGAACGGGGTGCGGCCGTGGGCGGCCGGCGGGACAGGCCGGGGATCAACTCGGCGAGCGCGGCCCGGGTGGTGTCGGCGTCGGTGTGCTGCAGCGCCCGCATGCCGACCGCGCGGGCGCCGAGCACGTTCGGCTCGGCGTCGTCGACGAAGAGCACCCGGTCGGCCGGCAGGCCGAGCCGGTCCAGGGTGAGCGCGTAGATCGCGGCGAGCGGCTTGCGCAGACCGACCTCACCGGAAATGACGACGGGATCGAAGAGCGCCTCGATCCGCTCGCGCGGGTACGTGTTGCCCCAACTGTTGGACAGCAGTCCGACGCGCACGCCGACGTCCCGCAGCTCGTGGGCGAGGGCGAACATCGCCGGGTCGGGGCGCATCCCGGCGAACAGCCGGACCAGGACGCCGACAGGATCGACCGCACGCCCGTCGAGGGTGGTGAGCTCGGCGGCGAGCAGAGCGTCGAACTCCTCGACGCTCAGCGCCCCGGTCTCCAGGCGGTGGATGGGGGTGCCGTCCGGGGCCTCGCTGGACAGCCAGGCCTTGAGCGTGCGCGAGAACGACGCCGGGTCGATGCCATCGGCGTGCAGCCACGCGGCGATCGAGTCCCGGACCGGTCCCGTGAGCACGCCGCCGTAGTCGAAGATCACGGCTTGCACCTGGTCGGCGGTGCTCACGAGACGTACACCACCCGGCCGACGGTGACGCCGTCGGCAAGCTCCTGCACCCCGTCGGCCACCTCGCCGAGCGCGAGGCGTTGGCTGACCAGGGGTCGTACGGCGCCCTGGGCGGCCAACGCGGTGAGGGCACGGTGGCATTCGGCGACGGCTGCCGGGTCGTGGCGGTGGTACAGGCCCCAGTGCAGGCCGACGATGGAGTAGTTCTTCACCAGGGCGTGGTTGAGCGCGGCGGACTGGATCCGGCCACCGGCGAAGCCGACCACGAGGATCCGGCCCTCGAAGGCGACGCACTTGGTCGAGCGCTGGTAGGTCTCGCCGCCGACCGCGTCGTAGACGACGTCGGCGCCCCGGCCGCCGGTCTCGGCCTTGACCACCTCGACGAAGTCCTCTTGGCGACGGTCCACGACCACGTCGGCGCCCAGTGCGCGGGCCACCGCCGCCTTCTCCGGCCCCCCCACGACGCCGATCACCCGGGCGCCGGCTGCCTTGCCCAGCTGGACGGCGGCGCTGCCGACGCCGCCGGCCGCCGCGTGCACCAGCAGCGTCTCGCCCGCGCGCAGCCCGGCCCGACGGTGCAGGCCGAACCAGCCGGTCTGGTAGCCGATGTAGAGCGAGGCCGCCTCGGCGTCGTCGAGTGCCGCGGGCGCGGGGAACGTGGTCGCCGCATCCATCAGCGCGAGCTGACCGAAGCCGCCGAACGGCAGCACCGCGCCGCCGAGCACGCGGTCGCCGACGGCGAACCCGTCGACACCCGCACCGAGCGCGACGACCCGGCCGCACAGCTCGACGCCCGGGGTGAACGGCAGCTCCGGCTTGACCTGGTATTCGCCGCGGCACATCAGGACGTCGGGGAAGTTGGCCGGACAGGCCAGCACCTTCACCACGAGCTGCCCGGGACCCGGCTGCGGGTCGGTCACGTCGACGAGCCGCAGCACGTCGCGGGGCTCGCCGAGCTCGGCCACCCGCCATGCCCTCATCGGAGCGCCCCCTGGTCCTCGAGTCGTCGCTGGAGCTTGTTCATGCCGTTCAACCAGCGGTCGGTGTCGGTGGCGCGGTGTGCGTAGTACTCGGCCACCCGGGCATGCGGCAGGATCAGGAACCGGTCGCCGTGGAGGCCCTGCCACGTCGCCTCGGCGACGTCCTCGGGGGTGATCGCCGCGTCGTGGCTGAGCAACTCCTGCAGCGGCCCGGCGTTGTCGAGCATCCGGGTCTGTACGCCCTGCGGGCAGATCGCCTGCACGACGACTCCGTGGTGCCGGTAGGTCAGCGACAGCCACTCGGCGAACGCGACGCAGGCGTGCTTGCTGACCGAGTACGCCGCACTCCCGATCATCGTGAGCAGCCCGGCCGCGGACGCGGTCACGACGAATCGACCCGTCCCGCGCTCGACCCACCCGGGCATCAGCAGTCGCGCGGCCCGCACGTGCGCCATGACGTTCACCTCGTGGGTGGCGGCCCACTCCTCCTCGGTGGCCCGCAGCCCGTGGCCAGGCTCGATTCCGGCGTTGCCGAACCAGACGTCGATGCCGCCCAGGTGACCTCGGGCCGCCTCGACCAGCGCGGCGACACCCTGCTCACCGGCGGCGTCGCCGGGAGCGGCGTAGCCGCCGATCTCCTCGGCCACCCGGATGGCCGCCTCGGCGTCGAGGTCGTTGACGACGACCCGCGCTCCCCCGGCGGCGAGTCGCGTGGCCAGCGCGCGGCCGATGCCGTGGCCGGCGCCGGTGACGACGACGCCCTTGTCCCGTACCGGCATCAGACACCTCCGGTGAGGGTGAGACCGCCGTCGACGAGCAGCAGCTGACCGGTGATCCAGGCGGCGTCCTCGGAGAGCAGGAACGCCACGACGCCGCCGACGTCCTCGGCTACACCGAGCCGCTTGAGCGGGTACGCGGCGGCGACCTGGTCCTCGCGACCCTCGTAGAGGGCGGTGGCGAACTTCGTCTTCACCACGGCCGGGGCGACGGCGTTCACCCGGATGTCGGGGCCGAGCTCGACGGCGAGCTGCTGGGTGATCTGGGTGAGCATCGCCTTGCTGGCGCCGTAGAAGCCGATGCCGGGCGCGGGCCGGACGCCGGCCACCGACGACACGTTGACCACCGCGCCGCCGTGCTCCTTCATCCAGATCCGATGTACGTGCTGCACCCACGACAGCGCGGCCAGGCAGTTCACCTCGAAGATCTTGCGGGCCGCGGCCAGGTCCAGCTCGACCATCGGGCCGTACGTCGGGTTGATGCCGGTGTTGTTGACCAGCAGATCGGCGCTGCCGAAGGTGTCGACCGCCCGCGCCACGACCTCGGCCTGGTGGTCGGCGTCGTCGGCGTGACCGGCGACGCCGAGCGCGTGCTCGGGGCCCAACTGGGCGACGGCCTGGTCCAGCGCGTCCTGCTTGCGGGCGGTGAGGACCACGTTGGCGCCGTCGGCGACCAGCCGCTCGGCAATGGCCAGGCCGATCCCCCGGCTGGCGCCGGTCACGATCGCGGTCCGTCCGGCGAACCTCGGCCTGCTGGTGGTGCGCGCACCGGTCATGCCAGACGGGTGTTCGACAGGGCTTCGGGACACGGCCATTCCCTCCCGGGTTACTAAGCGCTTGCTTAGGATAAGCTCGACGAAGTGTGCGACAGCATGGCCGCCGCCGTCAACGGGTCTGACCCGGACGGCTGATGTCCGGTGCTGTGGTATCAATGCCCGCCGAGGCTCAGGAAGGAAGGGTGGACGCACGTTGACCGACACCGCAGAGCAGTCCCGCGCCGACGCGACCCGCGCCCGGCTGCTCGAGGCGGCTGTCAGTGCGTTCGCCGAGCGAGGCTTTCACGGCACGACGACACGCGACATAGCCGCGGCGGCAGGGCTGAGCCCGGCCGCGCTCTACGTGCACCACAAATCCAAGGAGGAACTGCTCTATCTGATCTCACGGTCAGGGCACGACCACGTGCTGCGGGTCGTGCAGGACGCGATCGCGTCATCCGACGACCCGGCCACCGCGCTACGGCGGGTGGTCCACGACTTCGTCGTCACCCACGCCCGCGACCACACCACCACCCGGGTCGTGAACTACGAGCTGGCCGCACTCAGCCCCGAGCATCTCGCCGAGATCCGCGACGTGCGCCATCGCATCGAGCAGGCGATCCGCCAGCTCGTGGAGACAGGCGTCGCCGCCGGGGTCTTCGACACCCCGGACCCGCGGATGGCGGGCGCGGCGCTGCTCTCGCTCGGCATCGACGTGGGCCGGTGGTACCGCGACGACGGCGACTGGAGCCCCGAGTACGTCGCCGCCCAGTACGCCGAGATGGCGCTGCGCATCGTCGGCGCCCGCTGAGCGACACATTGGACGTCCGGCAGGTCTCCTATTTCCTCGCGGTGGCCGAGCACGGCGGCTTCAGCCGGGCGGCCGCGGCACTCGACGTCGCCCAGCCGACGCTGTCGCAGTCGGTGCGCGCGCTCGAACGCGAACTCGGCGCCGAGTTGTTCCACCGGGTCTCGCACGGGCTGTTGCTCTCCTACGCGGGCCGGGCCTTCGTCGGCCCGGCCCGGCAGATGCTGCGCGGCATCACCGCCGCCCGGGAGGCGGTAGGGTCACACGAACGATCCGGCCACACCCTCGACCTGGTCACCGTGCCCGTCCTGGCGGCCTACCCGGGGGCATCCCTGGTCGGCTCGTTCCGGCGCGCGAAACCGGACATCGTCGTACGCGTCGACGAGCCGGAGACCGACGACAGCCTGCACATCCTCGTTCGGCACGGGCACAGTGAGCTGGGCCTGGCGCACCTGCCCCTGCCGCACCTGGGGCTACACGTGGTCGAGCTCGGCGTCCAGGAGCTGTGGCTGGCGTTCCCACCCGGCACCGACGTCGGCCCGGGTGCAGCCGTGCCGCTGGCCCGGCTGCACGGCGCCGACGTTCTCGGGGTGCCGCGCGGCAGCTGGCAGCGCGACCACGTCGAACGGGCGCTGCGCGAGCAGGGCGTCCGCACCCGGCTCGTGGTCGAGGTGGCGCACCGGGAAGCGCTCGTGCCGCTCGTCCTCGGCGGCGCCGGCACCGCCTTCGTGGTGCGGGAGACCGCGCACGCGGCCGCCTCGCTCGGCGCGGTCATACGCCCCGTCGACCCGCCGCTGCGGCAGGCGTACGGACTGGTGCACCGGCCCGGTCCCCTGTCGCCGGCGGCGCGCGCGTTCGTGGCCCACGCCCGCGCCGCTTGTGGGACAGGGTAGCGATGGTCGACCTGCGCCAGATGGAGTACTTCCTCGCCGTCGTCGATCACGGCGGCGTCACCCGCGCGGCCGCGGCCATCTGCATCGCCCAGCCATCCCTGTCGCAGGCGATCCGGGGCCTGGAACGCGAACTCGGCGTCGAGTTGTTCCACCGCACCGGACGCGGCCTGGTCCTCACCGCCGCCGGTGAGGCGCTCGTCGCCCCGGCTCGGCAGGTCCTCTGCGACGCCACCGCCGCCCGGGCCGCCGTCGCGGAGGTGGTGGGTCTGCGTGCCGGACGGCTCGACATCGCCGCGCACGCCGCGCTGACCGTCGACCCCCTCACCCCGGCGCTCGCCACCCTGCGGCGCCGCTCCCCAGGCATCTCAGTGGGCGTGCGGGAGCCCCGCGACGACGAGGAACTGGCCCGGCTGGTGCGCGACGGAAGCTGCGAGCTGGCCCTGACGTACCTACCGGTACCCGATCTCGGGCTGCCGGTCTCGGCGCTGGGCTCCCAGCAGGTGTGGGCGGTGCTGCCGCCCGGCACCCCCGCCCCCGACGGGCCGCTACCGGTGCGGGCGCTCCACGACACCCCGGTGATCGACATCGAGGGGCACGGTGCGCTTCGCGCGACGGTACTGGCCGCGCTCGCCTCGGCCGGCGTGCGGATGCGTCGCGCGACGGTGACCCGGCACAGCGAGGCCGTCGTACCGATGGTCCTCGCCGGGGCCGGCACCGCCTTCCTGACCCGGTGGTACGCCGACGAGGCGGCCCGCGGCGGAGCGGTCGTGCGGGCGCTGGACTCGCCGATGGCCTGCCGGTTCGCGGTGGTCCACCGGCCCGGGAGGCTGTCGCCGGCGGCCCGGGCCCTGCTGGAACTGCTGCGCCGACCCGAGGAGACCCGCCACGCCGTCGGCGATCCGTGACCCGGTCGTCGCGGCGCCGTGTGCACCAGCCATAGCCGACGCCTATGGGGCGGGTGAGGGCTCGTCTTTGATTTCGCCTGCCCGCCGGTCTTCGATCAGTGCACCCGTCCGCGTCCGGTCCGCGACGCCGCCCGTCCCTTCGACAGCGAGGAACCCCGCACCATGGCCCAACTGTCGCTGGCATCCGTCCTGGCAGAGAGCGCCCGGCGCCGACCGGAGCATCCCGCGATCATCTGCGGCGACGAACGCGTCACGTACGCGCAGCTGTGGGCGCAGGCCCGGGGCTACGCCGCGGCGCTGGCCGAGCGGGGGGTACGCCGCGGTGACCGGGTCGCGCTCATGGCCGCGAACGTGCCGGACTTCCCGCGCGCCTATTACGCGATCCTCTCGCTCGGCGCGGTCGTGGTGCCGATCCACCTGCTGTTGACCGCCGAGGAGGTGGCGTTCGTCCTGCGCGACAGCGGGGCCCGCGTGGTGGTGCACGGCGGCGGCGACCCGGCGACGGCCGTGAAGGCGGCGGAGCTGGCCGGGGTACCGGCGGTCCCGCTGGACCCGGCCGATCCGGATTCGCTGGTCGCGACGGCCGCAAGCCTGGCGCCGCGACCTGGGCTGGTGCCGACCGCGCCGGACGACGCGGCCGTCGTGCTCTACACCAGCGGCACCACGGGCCGGCCGAAGGGCGCCGTCCTGACCCACCTCAACCTGACGATGAACGCCACCGTCAACGCCTTCGACGACCTCGGGGTGCGCCGCGATGACGTGATCCTCGGCTGCCTGCCGTTGTTCCACAGCTTCGGGCAGACCGCCGCGATGAACACCACCTTCCGCGCCGCCGCCACGCTCGTGCTCCAGCCGCGCTTCGATCCGGCCCGGGCGCTGGAGCTGATGGTCGCGCAGGCCGTGACGGCGTTCCTCGGCGTGCCCACGATGTACGCCGCGCTGGTCGACGCGGCCCGCCGGGGTGCGCCGCGCCCGTCGTTACGGCTGTGCGTCTCCGGCGGCGCGTCGCTTCCGGTCAGTCTGCTGGAGGAGGTCGCGCAGATGTTCGCGACGACGGTCTACGAGGGCTACGGCCTGTCCGAGACCTCCCCCGTCGCGACCACCAACCAGCCCACCTTCGGCGCGCGCCCCGGTACCGTCGGCTGCCACATCTGGGGTGTCGACGTCGAGGTGGCCCGGGCCGACCTGGAGCGCCGGGTCGAGCTGCTCCCGCCGGGGGAGATCGGCGAGATCGTCATCCGCGGGCACAACGTCTTCGCCGGCTACCTCGGCCAGCCACGGGCGACCGCGGAGGCGATCGTGGACGGCTGGTTTCGCACGGGTGACCTCGGCGCGCGGGACGAGGCCGGGTTCGTCACGATCGTCGACCGGAAGAAGGACCTCATCATCCGGGGCGGATTCAACGTGTACCCGCGGGAGGTCGAGGAGGCGCTGCTGCGCCACCCGGCCGTCGGGCAGGTGGCGGTGATCGGCGTGCCCCACCCGACGCACGGCGAAGAGGTGTGCGCGGTGGTCATCCCCGCGGCGGAGGTGACCGCCGACGAGATCGTCGAATGGTCGCGCGAGCACCTGGGCCGCCACAAGTATCCGCGGCGGGTGGAGTTCGTCGGCGAGTTCCCGCTCGGGCCGAGCATGAAGGTGCTCAAGCGGGAGCTGCGGTGGCGGTTCGCGCAGGACGCGAGGCCCTGACCGGTGCTGGAGATACGCGATCTGGCGGTGCGCCACGGCCGTGGCGTGCCCGCGCTGCGCGGGGGACAGACCCTCGACGTCGACGGCGGCGTGACCGTCGTCCGGCAGTAACGGAAGGAGTTGCAGTGGTGCGATCCCCGCTCGACCCCGCGCTCGCCCGCGCCGCGTGGCGCCGCGCAGAGCCGATCCACGCCATGATCTATTTCGCCCCCGAGGCGCGCCAACGGTATGCCGCGCTCGGCCTGGACGGCCCGATGGGCTACTTCGCGTCCCGGTCGGCCCCGTTCGGCCCGGTACCGGCCGAGCCGGTCATCGCGACGTTCTTCAACTTCAAGCCCGCGCTGGTGCGCTCGGCGCTGCCCGCCGCATGGCAGCACGCCGACCCGGCGACGGTGCTTCGCGCCCGTCTCGACGCCGCGGACGCGGCGCTGCGCCGGGCCTTCGCGGGCCTGCCAGGCGATGCGCTGACCGGGGCGGCCATCGCCGAGGCGGCCGGGCTGGCGCGGAGGGCCGCCGAGACGGCATGCGAGCAGCTGCCCGGGCGCCCGCTGTTCGCCGCCCACGCGGCGCTGCCGTGGCCGGACGACCCGCACCTCGTGCTGTGGCACGCGCAGACGCTGCTGCGCGAGTATCGCGGCGACGGGCACGTGAACGCGCTGCTGGTAGCCGGTGTCAACGGTCTCGACGCGCTCGTGCTGCACGCCGCGACCGGTGAGGCGCCGGAGCGGTTCCTGCGCAGCAGCCGCGGCTGGACCAGGGACGAGTGGGCCGAGGCGGTGGAGGGCCTGCGGTCCCGCGGTCTGCTGGCCGCCGCCGGCGTCGACGCCGAGGACCTCGCGCTCACCGATGCCGGCCGGGAGCTGCGCCGGTCGGTCGAGGAGCGGACCGACGCTCTCGCCGAACCGGCCTACCGGGCGCTCGGCGAGGACGGCTGCGCACGGCTGGCGGAACTGGCACGCTCGTTCAGCCGCGCCGTCGTCGACGCCGGGCTGCTGGACCTGCGCGCCACGCCCACTGAGCGGTAACCGCCGTGAGGCCGCCTGCGGCACCGGTTTCATTGGCGGTTGTCAAGTCACCGCGCACGGCCCGTGGCGGGCTGGTAGGGAGCGGGACCCCTGCTCAGCCCCTCCCTGCTGTCGGGCGGCGTCGGCGCTGGCTGGCGGTCCTGGCTGCACGAATGGCTGTACGGCGACCCGTTCCTACACCCAGTTGCCGTCCTGCCACCTCACTCCTGGCCATCGATCTGTGGTGGCGAGGAAGTGGACCACGATCGGCACGACGCGGCGAACCTCGACGGTGTCACGGTCGGCGTACTGATCGACTTGGCCGTTGGCCAACATGTCGAACACGCCCCGGCCAGGCTCAAGTGCTGGAAGATTCTGCGCGACTACCGCCGCGCTGCCCGCACTCAGACGTCTGCCGTTTCGTCTGCGGTCAGGTCTTGTTCGCCGCCGCTAAACCTCTCGTAGAAGACCAGTGCGACGAGCGAGGCGGTGAGCAGGCCGAGCGCGGGTAAGGAGGGCAGGATGCGGGCGGTGGGCAACAGCAGCAGCAACGCGCCAAGCGCAACGAGCTGTACGAGCGGGATGAACCCGGCAGCGAATCGGAGGAACATCGCTCGGCCAATGAGGTAGAGGATCGCCCCGCCGTACAGCGCGACGGTCGAGGTCCAGCCCAGCGGCGTCCCGGCGACGTGGCGGGCCTGGTTGTGGGCAAGATCTTCTAAGACCTGCTCGATGCCGAGCGCAAGGTAGATGACTCCGGCGATCATCGGAAAGTGCGCCAAGCTGTACGCGTTGGTGGCTACTCGATCGCGCCGTCCGGTGGGCATCCTCGCCAATGCTTCGCCAGCGGTTACCGCAGAGTTCTTGAAGTAGAGCCACCACAGGCAAACCGCTGTGATGAATGCAAGCAGCGCCGCCGCCATTACCGGCTCGCGCGCCACCGCCGGCCCGGCCCCGAATCCTGTGGAGACCAGGGACTCGCCGAACGCGATGATCAATACCAGGCCGTGCCGTTCGGTGAAGTGGCTGGGAGTGCGTAGGCGCCATCCGCTGAGGGTGGAGGCGAGGAAGCCGCCGGCGTAGTTGATGACGAACGCCGCTGCCCAGAGCAGGGTTTGCGCGGTGCCGTTGAACACGGCGCCGAGGATGAGGGGTATCCAGGCGAGGCTCGTGGTGGTCGCGTACAGGGTCACCGTCATACGCAGTCTCCGGTCTCCGGTCGCCGCGTAGAAGTAGAGAGCCAGGTGCATTGCCGTGAGGACGATGTAGGCCAGGGCCAGGGTCAGAGGCGTGGGCACGAATCCAGCACCGCGCTGCCACGCGTCGGGTATGACCAGGGCGATCAGGAAGACTGCGGCCATGGCGACAGTTGAGCCGCCACGAATCAGGCCGATGTCGGCGCGGGCCTGGTTACCCAGCCAGGTGTAGTTGGTCCACGCGATCCAGAGCAACAGCAGAAGGATGAACCCCTGCGCCAAGGTGAGGGGTGTCGGTGGGTGCCCCATGAATGTAGTGATTCGGGTGAGCGCGAAGATAAACACCAGGTCGAAGAAGATCTCAAACGAGGTCGCCCGGTGGGTCGTTTCGGTCATCGCGGGCCGGGCTCGAAAGAGAGGCTTCATAGCGATATCTTCGTTGTTTACCCTTTGGAACGTCCCGCAATCAGGATCAACGCCCACGACGCCGCTGTCGAGTGATGGCCTCCGCTGCTTCAAGTGCTGGAAGATTCTGTGCGACTATCGCCGCGCTGCCCGCACATTGACCGGCATCGCCCACCTGCACAACAGATCAAGTTGCCCAATACGTGCCGGACCTTCAGTGGGCGGGAGGCCGTCCCCGCCTGATCACCGAAGATGATCAACAGCAGTTCATCGTCGCGACGGCCACGCCTTACGCATTGGAGCGTGCGCAAGCTCGCCGACTACCTGGCCACCAACCGGCTCCGACGCGTGGTCATCGGTCGGGAACGGCTGCGGCAGATCTTGCGCCACCACGACGTCTCCTTCCAGCGCACCCGCACATGGAAGGAGTCCCGCGACCCGGACAAGGACGCCAAGCTCGACCGCATCGAGCCCCAGCCGAAGGAGTACCTCCGGCCGGGGGCGTCGAACGTCGGATCAGTGAGCAGGCGCCACCCGTGTACCTCGATCAGGACCGTCGGCCCGCCGATGTGCGTGACGCGGACGTCCTTCAGGCGCCGGTCGCGGCCGGCCAGCCGGCGTGCTCCACGGCCCAGGCCAGGACGTGGTCGGCGACCTCCTCCCACCCCTTTTGCGCGGGCAGCAGGTGCGCCATGCCTTCGTATTCCTTGATCTCGGTGATGGTCTTCGACGACTTGTAGTGCTTGGCGTTGGACCGCTGCACGCTCGGCGGCATGAGGTGGTCCTCGCTGCCGGAGACGAACAGCAGCGGCGCCCGGTTGTCGTTGTGGTAGTCGACGTGGATGTCCTGCGGGCCGGGCTGGAAGTTCGCCAGCACGCTGTTCCAGAGGATCCGCCCGGATGCCGGGATGTGGTACCGCTGGTAGAGTTCGAGGGACTCTTCCTCGGTGAAGGTGTTGGCGAACGTGTACTTCCACTGCTCGGGCGTCAGGCCGACGGCCTTGTGCCGGTTCGCCGGGTTCTTCAGCACCGGGAACGTCGACTTGATCTGGGACAGCGGCGTGACGAGCACGCCCTCGGTCGCCGCGGAGTTGAGCGCCACGCCCGCGGCGCCGAATCCGTGGTCCAGCAGGACCTGCGTGAACGCACCGCCCGCGGAGTGGCCGATGATGATCGGCGGCTCGTCGAGGGCGCCGACCACCGACTCCAGGTGCGAGATGATCGCCGGGGCCGTCACCTCCCCGATCGGCGTCGGGTCGGCGTTGAGTGCCTCGACCTCCACCTCGAACCCCGGGTAGGCGGGCGCGATGACGTGGTAGCCGGCCCGCTGGTAGCGGTCGATCCAGTGTTCCCAGCTGCGCGAGGTCACCCAGAAGCCGTGGACGAGAACGATGGTCTTCATGCGGGGGCGGCCTTTCCGGCGAGGTACTCGATCTGCTGAGTTACACCTATTAGACCGAATAGCTCGGCGAGATGTGACAGGAACGAATCAGGCGGAGCACCCCACCCGGCGTGTCACCAACACGGTGAACCTTCTTGGTCAGCGCACTAGCGATCACCCCGGCATGGCCGGGCTTCGGGCTGTCGTAGGCCGTTCACAGAGTCAGGCCCATTCGGGCGTACGGGCCGTGCCACTGCAAACCCGGTGGCACGGCCTACGGGTTCTTTTGCATCAAGTCGGTGGCAATCGCGACGGCCGCAGGGGCCGGGGTGGGCAGGGTCATTGCGTTGTCGGATAGGTGCTGGTCACGGCGGTGATGAGGTCGTGTGGGCGGCGGTTGGCGCGTCGGGTGGCGCGGGCGATGTTGGCCTCGCCGTTGGTGCGGTGGTAGCCGATCGAGGTGTTGCGCAGGGTGGCCAGGACGGCGGGTCCGGTGCCGGTGCGGGCCTGGTGGAGGTCTTCACGGAACGTGACGTCCCGGACGTGGTGGACGCGGTTCTCGATGTGCCATTCGCGGCGGGCCCAGTCCTGCAGGTCGGCGGGTTGGGCCTGCTCGGCGGGTAGAGACACGGTGAAGTAGGTGGTCTCGCGGCTGGTCTTCCCGCCGGTGGTGCGGGTCCGGATGATCCGGATGGCCTGCTGCGCGTGGGGGAACCTGATTCCGCCGGGGGTGTGCACGGTGATGGCTTTGACCGTGCGGGTCTCGCGGCGGCCGTGCCCGGTGTCGCGGCGGCGGTCGCCGAGTGGGACGTCGGGCCAGGGTAGGGCTTTGAGCTGGGCGAACAGGGTGGGCTGGTTGCCTTTCGTGGGGATCATCAGGTGGGCGCCGCGGGCGGCGATCTCGTCGGCGTGGGCGGTCTGGGTGTGCAGCGCGTCGGCGATGAACAGCAGGCCGGTCAGGGTGCCCAACACGGTCTCGACCGCGTCGAGTAGCGGCGCGAACGCGGGGATCTCATTGCTCTTCGCGCTCACGGTGACCTGGGCCAGGACGATGCCGGTGCTGGTGTCCAGCGCGGAGAGCAGGTGGACCTGGCCGCCGTCGCTGCGGCGGGCGCCTCGAAGGGTTTTCCCGTCCACGGCGATCACCGTCCGATACCGGCGTGGCTGGGGCGTGGTCACCGGCTGGGCGCGGGCGGTCAGCCAACCGGCCAGGACGGTGGACAGCAGCCCGTCGTCCAGGCGAGTCAGCAGCCGCCACACCGTCGTGCCCACCGGCACCCCATGATCGAACCCGAGCCGGTCGCGGGCTTGGGCGTCCAGATCGTGCAGCCAGTCGGTGATCGCGGCGAACGACGATGCCCCCGCCAGGACCGCGCAGACCGCGACCGCGAGGAGACCCGACAGCGGATACCGCACCCCACGCGGGTCGCGGGGATCCGGGACCGCCGACAGGGCCTGCATCAACCCCGCGCACTCGCTCTCGGTGACCGCAGGTGGTGATGTGTCAGGGGTGCCGCCGGCGACGGCGGACAGTGCGGGGATCGGGCATGATGACATCGGCGGGTGAGGTCCTCGGGGTGTCGTGAAGCGTAGAGAACTCCATGATCACCGACGCGATCTCACCCGCTCTTCCGGCCTCCACACAGGCCAGTCACTACGCACATCACCAGCTCAGGGCGCCCGCCGATCGACTACGCAATCGCCCTGCCGGGGTGGGGCGTACGTGGTGAATGCCGGTGGCATGGGCGCGTCGGTGAAGGTGCGTCCAAGGTCCAGGACGAGTTGGTACGGGTCGCCGAGCCCACGGGCGGTCTGGTTCAGGGGTCGGGGACTGATGTCCGGCCAGCGACCGGTGTGGATGCGGGTGAACAGGGTGCGGAGCATGGCGATCTCCTCCGCCGCGCTGAAGGAGCAGTGCCCACCCCGGTTGACGTAGAGCTGGCGCAGCATGTCGGGGTTCCCGGCACGACGGACCTGCTCGGCGTACCAGCGTTCCTGGTGTGGCGGCGCGCCTCCGTCGCCGAGGGTGTGCATGGTGAGCACCGGCACCGGGGTGCGGCCCTGTGGGACGGCGATGTGGTGCATGTAGTCGACCGCAGCCGGGTCGGCGGCGATCCGAGGTGCGGCGGCGAGCCGGTCCAGGTCTGCCCGCAGGTTGAGCCCGGCCGTCCGGTACGCCTGCTCGACCTGGGTGGTCTGGGCGGATCGGGTTAGTTGACGCCGGTAGTCGACGCCGACGTTGGAGGACGGGTTGCCGCCGGCCCGCCGCTCCAGGTCCAGCCGTCCCGGCGGACCGAAGCCCAGGGTGTACGCGTACTGCAGCCACTCGGCCTGGTTGTGGATCTGCTCGACCGGGTCGGTTGGTCGTGGCTCGTGCGCGGAGTACCAGCCGGTGACGTTGCTCAGCGCGGCGGCCAGCGCCAGCCGCGCCTGCCCGAGCTTGGTGATGAGCGCCTGCTGGATCGCGTCGGTGAGGGCCCGGGCGCTGCCGGTCGGGTCTTCCGGGTGTACCAGGTCGATGTCCTGGTCCGGCGCGAGCAGGGTGCGGATCGCGAACAGTACGTCCAGCCCGGAGTTGAAAGTGGCATGGGTGTCGTATGCGCCGCACATCGTCGCCACCCCGGCGAACCGCTGCGGGTGACGCTCGGCGAGTTGGGTCGCGATCCCCGCGCCCATCGACTGCGCGGTGGCGACTGTGTGCTGCGGCGCGCCCACGTTGGCGTCGAACCAGTCCAGTAGCGCGATCTGGTCGTGCAATCCGCGTTCGACCGCGTAGCCGAAGCCCTCGTCGGCGAACTGGGATGCGGCCAGGGCGTACCCGTGGTCGAGCAGCCATGCCTCGGTCTCGGACCGGTCCGGCGCCCTGTTCGTCAGCCCGATCGCGAACGACGGGAAGCCTTCCGGGAGGTACCCGTGGCTGTACAGCACGAGTGTGCCGTTCCAGCTCTGCGGCAGTTCCACCCGGAAGTCGGTGCCGTCGATGGTCCCGGTGATGGTGCGCCGACCCGATGCCGTCGTCGACGCCGCGCTGGCGGCGACCGGGGGAACGGCCATGCCACCGGCGGCTACCAGGGCGGCCGTCAGAGTCAGCCGTCGGGTCAGAGTACGTACCGCTCGCCGCATCCCCTGCTCCTTCCGTCGTCGCAGGGTCAGGCGTAGAGGGAGCGGCCGGTTTCCAGCAGTGACTTCAGGTCGCTGAGGACCTCCGCCCAGCCGCCACCGGCGCTTTCGATCTCGCCGTTGACCTGGGCCAGGGTCTGTGGCGCGCCGGCCAGCTCATGGGTCACGGTGAGCGAGGTGACACCGTTGTGCTGCTCGGCGATCTCGTATGTCAGCCGAGTGGCCGGCTCGTCCAGCCAGGTGGGCCGCCAGGTCTGAACCAGCTTGAACGGCGGGTCCACCTCGACCACCTCGCCCTCGACCGGCACCTCCGGCATGCCCGCCTGCTGGTGCTCCTCGATGGCGAGGGCCCGGTACCGACCGCCCGGCCGCAGGTCGTATTCGGCGATGCCCTGGTAGCCGTACTTCTGGGTCCACTCGGGCTTGGTGATCGCGTCCCAGATCGCTTGGGGTGTGGCCTTGATGTACACCCGGTAGACCTTCGTGGTCCCGGCCGTCGTCGTGGTGGTCATCGGTTCTCCTCCGGTTCGTCGCGTTCGAGCTCAGCCTTGAGGTCCAACAGCGCCGCGGCGTGGCCCTCGGTGTACTTGTCGATCCACCGGTCATGGATCAACCTGATCGGCACCGGGTTGAGGAAATGCAGCTTCTCCCGGCCCCGCCGTCGAGTGACCACGAGACCGGCGTCCTCGAGCAGGCGCAGGTGCTTCATGACACCGAAACGCGTCATCGCCAGCTCGGCCTCCAACTCCGTCAACGTCTGGCCGTCGCGGACGAAGAGGCGATCGAGCAGGGCACGTCGCGTCGGATCGGCGAGCGCCTTGAACACCAGGTCGTCGTCGCTCACAGGAGCCAGAATAGGTGACCGAATGGTCACATGTCAACGCCCGCACCGAGGACGCCGCACCGACCGGACGACCATGCCGAGACAGCCCTTGACCGCAGGACGTGATCGGCTTAGCTTCATCAATCAGCAAAGTCTCTTTACGATTCGCTCCATTCCTCGTGGGAGTGCCGATGCGATCTCTCCGTCACCGCCGCCTCGCCGCTCTGGTCGCCCTGGCGACCGTGCTGGTCACCGCCGCTCCACCGACCGCCGCGAGCGCGGGTGACAGCCCGAACCGCCGTGCCGGCTTCCACCGGGTCGGCTACTTCACCCAGTGGGGTATCTACGGCCGGGCCTTCCCGGTCAAGAAGCTCGACACCTCCGGGGCGGCAAGCCGTCTCACCCACGTCAACTACGCCTTCGGCAACGTGAGCGAGGACGGGCGCTGCTATGTGGACGGCGGGCCGGGCGAGGGCGACGCCTGGGCCGACTACCAGCGTCCGGTCCCGGCAGAGGAGAGCGTCGACGGGGTTGCCGACGCCTGGGGCGAACCGCTCAACGGCAACTTCGGCCAATTGGCCAAGCTCAAGGCCAAGCACGCCGACCTGAAGGCGCTGATCTCGCTGGGTGGCTGGACCTGGTCGACGTACTTCTCCAACGCCGCCCGCACCGACGCCTCCCGCAAGGCCTTCGTCGCCTCCTGCATCGATCTCTACCTCAAGGGGAACCTGCCGGTCCTGGACGGTGGCAGTGGCGGCCCGGGTGCGGCCGCCGGCGTCTTCGACGGCATCGATCTCGACTGGGAGTGGCCGAACTGGCCGGGCGAGCCCGGCAACGTGATCCGCCCCGAGGACCGGCAGAACTTCACCAAGCTGCTCGCCGAGTTCCGCCGGCAGCTCGACGCGTACGGCCGGCAGACCCACAAGCACTACGCGCTGACCGCTTTCCTGCCGGCCAGTCCGGCGACGATGGACGCCGGGTACGAGGGTCGCAAGATCTTCCGGTACCTGGACTTCGCCACCGTGCAGGGGTACGACTTCCACGGCGCCTGGGACGCGGTGACCAACCAGCAGTCGGCGCTGCGCGTGCCGACGGGAGCGCCGGACAACCCGGACTTCTCCGCCGAGGTGGCGATCGACGGCTGGATCGCCCGGGGTGCACCGCGCGACAAGCTGGTCCTCGGCATCCCGTACTACGGTCGGGGCTGGACCGGCGTCACCGGTGGTGGAAACGGCCTGTTCCAGCCCGCGGCCGGGCCCGCGCCGGCCACCTTCGACGCCGGGTACGAGGACTACCGGCAGCTCAAGACCCTGGCGGGCAACGGCTTCACCGTCCACCGCGACCTGCGTGCCGGGCACGCCTGGCTGTTCGACGGCACCACGTTCTGGACCTACGACGATCCGGCGGTGGTGCTGCAGAAGACGCTGTACATCCGGCGGGCCGGCCTGGCCGGAGCCATGGCCTGGTCGTTGGACGGCGACGACGACAACGCCACCTTGACCAGGACGATCAGCCTCGGCCTCGCAACGCCTTGACGTTCTCTCCGCCCTGAGGGGCGGAGGCTCCCTCCCAGCGTCCCCCGGGCGAGTATGTTGATCGCTGGGTTGACGTCCCGGTCGTGGACCGCCCCGCACAGGCAGGTCCACGACCGGACGGACAGCTCGGCCCAGACTCAGGCGTGCATCTGCCTCACGTTTCGCAAACACCTGAACACGCATCCATGCCTGCATAAACTCGCGCTTGGGGGGCGGGCATGAGTACGATCGCTGAATTCTTCGTCGGTCTAGGGCCGCGGGGTCGCTCACTGTTGCCGCCACGGGTTCACGGGACGCTCCGTATTGATCTTGTCGACCAGGACTGCACCAGCCACTGGTATGTGGACATGACGGCGGCGGACAGGGTGTTGGTGACCCGCGACAGCAGGCCCGCCGACGCGGTGCTGACCACCACTCACCGCTTGTTCGAGCGCTTGGTGTGCGGGGACCAGTCGGCAATAGCCGTGCTGCTCCGCAACGAGGCAACATTCGCCGGGGACACCCGCTTGATCCTGGCCTTCCGCCGGTTCTTTCCGTCGCCCGCTGGCACCCGCGACCCGCGGGAGGTGGCGCGACAGCATGCACTGCACGGGCAGGCATGGCGGGAGCGCCTGCAGACACGGATCTCGTGAGTGCCATGGGCAGACCTATCAGCATGCTGGACGGCAACACCTTCCTGGTCAGCGACGACACGGGAGACATCGACGCCTCACGTAAGGTGCCGACAGGCCTGTTCTCCTATGACACCCGGTTTTTGTCCAACTGGCGGTTGAGCATCAACGGGGAGCGGTTGCACGCGCTGTCCGTCGACGACGTCCGGTACTTCGAGACCCGGTTCTTCCTCGTTCCCGGAGAGCCGACCCACTACGTCGACGCGAAGGTGTCCGTCATCCGGAACCGCACGATTGGCGGCAGTTTCACCGAGGACCTCGCGGTCCTCAACCACGCCGATCACGAGGTGGACCTGACGGTTCGGCTGGACATGGCGTCCGACTTCGCGGACATCTTCGAGATCAAGAATCCGCAGAGCAAGAAGGCCACTGTGTCGGCCATCGTGGAGGAGAAAAAGCTACGGCTGCGCTACCGCCGGGACCGGTTCCACCGAGAGACGGTGATCTCCACCTCGGCTGACGCGCAGATCGACTCCGGTGGGATGACCTTCCGCATCCGTGTTCCGGGCCAGTCTGAATGGCAGACACAGCTGCGCGTGCAAACCCTGGTGCTCGGTGCACACGAGCGGGACTTCCGCGACAGCCTTGAACTGCGCCACGTGCGTAATCCAGACGAGCTCGACGAGCAACTACGCGAATGGATGGCAGCAGCCCCACGGCTGTCGTGTGACAGCCTGGACATCGTCTCCACCTACAGGCGCAGTTTGGCGGACCTGGCGGCGCTGCGCTACTCGTCGATCACGATGGCGGCAGAACTGGTCGCCGCCGGGCTGCCGTGGTTCATGACCGTCTTCGGGCGCGACAGCATCTTCACCTGCCTGCAGGCTCTACCGTTCACCCCGCAGCTGACCCCGACCACCCTCGGCACCCTTGCCTACGGGCAGGGCAGCCGGATCGACGACTTCCGCGACGAGGAACCGGGCAAGATCCTTCACGAGCTGCGCTATGGCGAGTCCGCGGGGTTCGCCGAACAACCACACTCGCCGTACTACGGCGCTGCGGACAGCACCCCGCTGTTCGTGATCCTGCTCGACGAATACGAGCGGTGGACCGGCGACGACACCCTCGTACGCGCCTACGAGTTCGAAGCCCGCGCAGCCTTGTCCTGGGTCGACACCTACGGCGACCTGCTCGACACCGGCTACATCTGGTACCAGACCCGCAATCCTGACACCGGCCTGGCCAACCAGTGCTGGAAAGACTCCTGGGATTCCATTTCCTATCGCGACGGCCGACTACCGCCGTTTCCCCGGGCCACCTGCGAGCAGCAGGGCTATGCGTACGACGCCAAGATGCGGGGGGCCCGTCTGGCCCGCCTGTACTGGAACGATCCCGCCTTCGCCGAGCGGCTGGAGCGGGAAGCCGCCGAGCTCAAAGACCGGTTCAATCGCGAGTTCTGGATAGCCGACGGCGAGTACTACGCGCTCGCCCTCGACGCCGACGGCGGCCAGGTCGACGCCCTGTCCTCCAACATCGGCCACCTTCTGTGGAGCGGCATCGTCGACGAGTCCCGGGCCGGTAGGATCGCCGAGCTCCTCCTCGGCGACCGCCTGTTCTCCGGCTGGGGTGTGCGCACCCTCGCCACCGACTGCGCCCGCTACAACCCCGTCGGCTACCACGTCGGCACGGTTTGGCCCTTCGACAACTCCATCATCGCCTGGGGCCTGTGGCGCTACGGCTACCGCCGAGAGGCCGCAACAATCTGTGAGGCCATGTTCGACGCCGCCCGGCACTTTCAGGGCCGGCTACCCGAAGCCTTTGCCGGCTACCCACGAGTCCGCACCAGATCTCCCGTGCAGTATCCGACGGCATGCAGTCCCCAGGCCTGGTCGGCCGGGACTCCCCTCTTGCTGCTGCGCGTCATGCTCGGCCTCGAACCACACGACGAACACCTCATCATCGATCCAGAGGTACCCGCCGGCATTGGACGAGTCGAACTCCTCGACATCCCCGGGCGATGGGGCAAGATCGATGCCCTCGGACGCAGCCGCACACCGGACGACGATTCTGAACAAGCAACGAGCCGGAACGGCGCCGGGGCCCTCACCGAAGGCAGACGCGGGGCCTGAACCAGATGATGTGCTCGGCATTCGCACAGGGCGCACGGGGTTACCGCAGCGAGACACCAGCAACCGACGCCTCTCGCCGAATCCCACGGGTGGAGGAGCCCGCGGCAAGCCGCCGGATGCCGCTATCAGGCTCCTCCACCACCACTGGCCTCACTACCCGGCCGTCAACCACATCGGGGGTAACGAGTCCCTCCGGCACGACTGGCACAGCCAGCCATCCCGCCTCCGGCGTGGGTCGGTGTGCAGGCGTCAGTGCCCGCGGTAGAGCGCTTCGACATCGTCGGCGAAGTGGCGCTGCACAACCTCTCGCCTGATCTTCAAAGTAGGGGTGAGTTCTCCGTCGGCTTCGGTGAGGTCCCGCGGCAGGATGCGGAAGGTCTTGACCTGTTCGGCCTTGGACACCGTCTGGTTGGCGCTGTCCACGGCGCCCTGGACCGCCGCACGCAGCTCAGCGTTGTCCTGCAGCTCGGCGACCTGTGCGTCCGGGTGGCCGTGTCTGACCCGCCACCGCGACCACGCCTGGGGGTCGATGGTGACCAGCGCCGCGACATAGGGGCGGTCGTCGCCGACGAGCATGCTCTGGCTGATCAGCGGGTGCGTGCGGATCTTCTCCTCGATCGGCGCCGGGGCGAGATTGTTCCCCGTCGCGGTCACGATGATCTCCTTTCTGCGTCCGGTGATGCGTAGGAAGCCCTCGTCGTCGAGACTGCCGAGATCACCGGTGCGCAGCCATCCGTCTGCGGTCAACGTGTCGCTCGTGGCCTCGGGGTTGTTCCAGTACCCGGCGAAGACGACGTCCCCGCGGACGAGGACCTCGCCGTCGTCGGCGATGCGGACCTCCACGCCCGGCAACGGGCGGCCGACCGTGCCGATCTTCATCGCCGAGGGCCTGTTCGCCGTCACCGCCGGGGACGTCTCGGTCAGTCCGTACCCCTCCAGCGGGGTGATGCCGGCGCCGCGGAAGAAATGCCCGAGCCGCTCCCCCAGTGGCGCCCCACCCACGATCGCCGTACGGCATTGTCCGCCAATCGCGGCGCGCAACCTGCGGTACGCCACGACATCACACGCCGCGCGCGCCACCCGCCACAGCACTCCCGGGCCCCGCGGCGTGTCCATCGCCCGGCTGTACCGCACGGCCACGGCATCGACGACGGAGAACAGCCGTCCCCGGTGCGCGTCTTCGGCTTTGCGCCGGGCCTGGTTGTACATCTTCTCGAACACCCGGGGTACGGCGAGGATGAACGTCGGGCGGTACTTCCGCAGCTGGTCCAGCACCCCGGCAGCGGTGGCGCTGTGCACCATGGTCGCCCGCCTGTACACCATCCCAACTTGAATGAGCCGGGCGAACGCGTGCGCCAGCGGCAGAAACAGCACTGTCGACGCACCTGGACGCAACAAATCCGGCAGCACCGCGGCGGCACCCCTGACGTCGCAGAGAATGTTGTGGTGGGTCAGCACGCAGCCCTTTGGACGGCCCGTCGTGCCGCTGGTGTAGACGATGCTGGCCAGGTCACCGCCCGACACCGCCCGACGCCGGGCCTCGACCTGCATGTCGTCGACCATGCGGCCGGCACCCGCCAGGCCGATCAGGTCCCCGGCGTCGATCTGCCAGATTCGGCCCAGGGCAGGGAGCCTGTCATGCAGGCCGGCGAGCAGCGCGCCTTGCCCGTTGGTCTCGACCACACACGCCACCGCACCCGAATCCGACAGGATCCACTCCACCTGATCGGCGCTGGAGGTGTCATAGACGGGAACGGTGACCGCCCCGATGGACCACAGGGCGTAGTCGACGAGGGTCCACTCGTAGCGGGTCCGGCTCATCAGCCCCACCCTGTCGCCGTGACCCACACCGGCCGCGATGAATCCGCGCGCGATGCTGAGGACATCGTCGCGGAACTGCAGACAGGTCACCGGCACCGGACCGCCCTGCACTGACCGACTCGCCGGCCATGACCGGGGAACCGGATCCGGGCGGACGAATTGCACAGCGTCAGGGGCCTTTCGGGCGTTCTCCCACACCATCTCGGCCAAGCCGGGCATCCCCGTGCCGCTGACCGTCGGGTCCGCCGTCACGTCCTGCACGTCCGCTCCTTCGCTCGCTGCACCGTGACTCAACCGGCACCGAGTCATCATGACCTGATGAGCAGCTCAGCCGGGGTAAACCCGCGAACTTGACCAACACTGCGAACGCCAGCGGTGGATATCGGGCCCGAGGGCCGTCGAACCGTCCGTCATTCCAGATTCTCCCGACCACCTCGGCGCCCTCGGCGATGGCGGGGCGAAGGCCTACGAGGAGCCAGCTTGCGTGGGCGCTCGCGGGCGGATCCGCAAACGGACGTTCGTCGAAGCCTCGTGCTCGTCTCCCAAACTGGGGCCGGCCTCGCCGCGCCTACCTTCCGTCGCCGAACAATCACTCTAGGATGCACTCGTCGACGTCGGAGTAGGTGGTCGCGGTGAGCACGACGGATCCTGCCGCCACTGCGGAAGTGGTCCCCGAGTCCGTCGCACCGGCTGCGCCTGAGCAGGCCGCGCCACCCGCGGGCGCTGGTCCGGCGCCACCGCCGCGCGACCGGCGGATCGGCTCCGTCGAGGTGCTCTTCGTGGTCCTCATCCTCATCGGCGTCCTGCATCGGCAGCTCGGCGGCCTGATGGCCGACCCGCGTCTGCAGACCTGGCTGACCGTGTTCGTGTCGGTGATGGTGCAGGCCGTGCCGTTCCTCGTCTTCGGCGTGGTCCTCTCGGCCGTCATCGCGGTGTTCGTACCCCGGTCGATCTGGGCCCGGGCCCTGCCCCGCCACCCGGCGCTCGCGGTTCCCGTCGCCGGCGTCGCCGGCGTGGTGCTTCCCGGCTGCGAGTGCGGCTCCGTGCCGATCGCCGGCTCCCTGATCCGCCGCGGCGTGACCCCCGCCGCCGCCCTGGCGTTTCTGCTCGCCGCACCGGCGATCAACCCGATCGTGCTCACCGCCACCGCCGTGGCCTTCCCGAAGAACCCGGAGATGGTCGCCGCCCGCGCCGGCGCCAGCCTGGCCGTCGCGATGCTGATGGGCTGGTTGTGGCTGCGACTCGGCCGCGCCGAGTGGATCCGCCTGCCGAATCGGGCCCACCTCGACGGTCTGCCCCGGATGGCGGCGTTCTGGGCCGCGTGCCGGCACGACATCGTTCACGCTGGCGGCTTCCTCGTCCTCGGGGCGATGGCCGCCGCGACCATCAATGTCGCCGTGCCCCAGGCCTTTCTCCACGATCTGGCGAAGCACCCGGTGCTTTCCGTGTTCGCCCTGGCCGTGCTCGCCGTACTGCTGTCGATCTGCTCCGAGGCTGACGCGTTCGTCGCCGCGTCGCTGTCCCAGTTCTCCCTGACCGCCCGGCTGGCGTTCCTCGTGGTCGGCCCGATGGTCGACCTGAAGCTCATCTCCATGCAGACCGGCATCTTCGGCCGGCGCTTCGCCGCCCGCTTCGCGCCGGCGACCTTCGGCCTCGCCGTGCTGGTCGCGGCCGGACTAGGGACGGTGATCTGGTGAACCGAGGCGCCCAGGCCGTGGTGGTGATGCTCCTCGGCGGTGCCGTGCTGCGCGCCACCTGGGCCGACGTCTACCTGCGCTACGTCAAGCAGGGCCTGCGGCCCTTCCTGATCGCCGCCGGCCTGCTCCTGGTCACCACCGCGGTGATGACATTGATCTACGAGCTGCGCGACATGCACCGGCCGGCAGACCACCCGGACGACGACGACCACGGCCACGCCCACGGCGGACCGGTCGTGGGCTGGCTGCTGCTACTCCCCGCCTTCGGACTCCTCATGATCGTGCCACCGGCTCTCGGCGCGGACACCGCCGCCCGCGCCGGCTCCGCCCTGAGCAGCATCGAGGACACGGCCTACCCGCCACTGCCGCCGGGCGACCCGGCGAAGCTCACCCTGCTCGAGTACGGCTACCGCGCCGTCTACGACTCCGGCCGCACCCTCCGGGACCGCGAGATCCAGCTCACCGGCTTCATCGCCACCGGACCGGACGGCCAGCCGATGCTCGCGCGCATCATCCTCGCCTGCTGCGCCGCCGACGGCGTACCCATCAAGATCGGCCTTCGCGGCGACGTGCCCCGACTGGCGTCCGACACGTGGGTGCAGGTACAGGGTCGGTGGATCCCGCACACCGCCAAGGATCCGGTCAACGACTCCGACATCCCCTACCTCGAGGTCGACATTTGGCAGAAGATCAGCCCGCCCGCCGAGCAGTACGAGTGAACCGGTCGCTGGCTCCAGCGGCAGTGCCAAGATCATGCCGCAGAAGATCGAGAAGGCACTCGCCGACCTGGTTGGCCGGACGCTGGCCAGCGCGGCAGGCCAATCACGATAGCTCGGCGACTACTTGAGCTTTCGAGTCGATCGGGCCACGACATCGTCGTACTCCGGGTGCTTACCCAGCCACTCGCCGAGGAAGGGGCAGATTGGCACCACGAGCCGGCCCTTCGCCCGCGCGTCGTCCATCACCGCACGAGCGAGGGTCGATTCGAGGCCCCTGCCCTCGAACTCCGGATCGACATCGGTGTGGGTGTAGACGATGATGTTGCCGGTCAGTTGGTAGGTGACCACCCCTGCCACCGCGCCCGCCTGGTCCCGTGCCTCGAACCGCTCCCGCCCTGGCGCGTCTGTCACGGTGAACTCCACCCGACCATCCAAGCACGGCTCCCGCAGCTTGACGTCAGAGGACGCTCCCCTCGTACGTCGAGGCCCCTCCGCCGCCGGGCGCCAGCCGACCTGGACCTGTCTGGCATCGGTCCCACGGCCGCTCCGCCCAGGCCGGCGGCTCGGCAAAAGGCGTATAAGACCCAATCGCGGCGCATCGAGGTCAGAGGCTGAGCCCCCGGGTAGTAGCAACGCCGCACCGCAAGGCGGCGCGATGGTTGTCAAAGGGACTCGTCGCCCACCGCCGCCGCGCGGCGACTGGTGATCACGCATGGTCGCAGCCGTAACGGGAATCGGAGATCCGCCAGCAGGACTTACGGAGGAGACGCGCCATGACGGACCCATCGCGCAGCGGTTCGAATCGTGCCCGTCCGCCGGAGTCGCCGCTGCAGCCGCATGACGTCGCGCCGACGGGCGGCTTCGCCGTCGTCGAGCTGTTCACCTCCCAGGGCTGCTCGAGCTGTCCTCCTGCGGAGGAAGTGCTGACCGAGATCGAGCGCGACGCCCGGAAGCGGGGACAACCCGTGTTCGCGCTCGGCTTTCACGTCGACTACTGGGACTACCTGGGCTGGCCCGACCAATTCGCCGACGTGGCGTACAGCGCGCGGCAGCAGGCGTACGCGCGCGCCTTCGGCTCCGGGCAGTTGTACACCCCGCAGATGGTCGTCAACGGCAGCGTCGAGTTCGTCGGCTCCGACCGCCGGCGGGCGGCGACCGCGATCGCGTCCGCCCTGACGGTGGTGGCCACCACGCCGCTCGCACTATCGGTCGAGGACGCCGCCGGGGGCACGGGCGGCGGGCACCGGGTGGTGGTGGACTACCGGACCGAGCGGCCGCCGGAGCGGGCGGTGTTGAACGTGGCGATCGTGGAGCGTGGCCTGGAAAGCGAGGTCGCCCGCGGTGAGAACGCCGGGCGGACGCTGCGGCAGGACAACGTGGTGCGCGCCTTCACGTCGGTGGGTCTGGACGCCGAGCGTGGGCGGGTGGAACTGGAGGTGTCGCCAGACCTTGATCCTCAACAAGCCTCGGTGGTCGGCTACGTGCAGCACGACGGTGACAAGGCCATCGTCGGCGCCGCGGCCCTCGACATGTCCACCGAGCCTGGATGAGAGCCGCTGGTGACGGCATGAGCGGAGCGTCCATTCAGGATGGGCGGCTGTCAGAGGTTGTGGCGGTCGTCGGCCGGCAGCCGGGGCGGCTCCGGTGACTCGGCGGACTGGTCGGGCTGACCGAGCTGCGCGACATGGGTCGGGTCGAGGACCCGGGAGAGGAACGAGCGGGTCCGTTCGTGCCGCGGCGCGCCGAGTACCTCCTGGGGCGGCCCCTGCTCGACCACCACGCCGCCGTCCATGAACACGACCCGGTCGGCGACGTCCCGCGCGAACGCCATCTCGTGGGTGACCACCAGCATCGTCATGCCGTCCTCGGCCAGCTGGCGCATGACGGTGAGCACGTCGCCGACCAGTTCCGGATCGAGCGCGGAGGTCGGCTCGTCGAAGAGCATCAGCTTGGGGTCCATCGACAGCGATCGGGCGATCGCCGCCCGCTGCTGCTGCCCGCCGGAGAGCTGCGCCGGGAACGCGTCGGCCTTGTCGGTCAGGCCGACCCGCTCCAGGTTGCCCCGCGCGATCCGCTCGGCTTCGGCGCGGCCACGCCGGAGCACCCGGCGCTGGGCGATGGTGAGGTTGTCCAGCACGGTCAGATGCGGGAAGAGGTTGAACGACTGGAAGACCATGCCGATGCCGCGGCGGACCGAGTCGATCTCGACATCCGGGTCGGTCATCTCGGTCCCGTTCACCCAGATCTTGCCGGCGGTCGGCTCCTCCAACAGGTTGACGCAGCGCAGCAGGGTCGATTTGCCGGACCCGGACGGCCCGATGACGCACACCACTTCGCCGTGGCCGACCTCGAAGTCGATGCCCTTGAGCACTTCGAGCGACCCGAAGGACTTGTGCAGGTCACGGATCTCGACGGCGGGCTGGGTTTGAGGAGTGGTCATGTGGGTCACCGAGCCTTGGCGTAGCGGAGTTCGAGGCGACGTACCACCTGGGACAGGGGCAGGGTGATGATCAGGTAGGTGAGGCCGGCCACCAGCAGCGGGGTGGCGTTCACCCGGTCGTTCAGCGTGTCCCGACCGAACTTCGTGACCTCGATGGTCTGCGCCGTCACGCCGAGCACGTAGGCGAGCGACGAGTCCTTGGTCAGCAGAATGAGCTCGTTCGTGAGCGGCGGGATCACGATCCGGAACGCCTGCGGGATGACGATGGTGCGCATCGCGGTGAAGTGCGACATGCCGAGGGTGCGCGCCGCCTCCATCTGCCCCTTCGGCACGGCCTGGATGCCGGCCCGGATGGTCTCGGCCATGTATGCCGCGGCGGTCAACCCGAGACCGATCGCGATCGATCCGAACACGCCGCCCGGAATCTCCCGCTCGGGGAAGGCGATGGGAATGCCGTATCCCACGAGGAAGAGCACCAGCAGCGCGGGCAGACCGCGGAACAGTTCGATGTACGCCGTCGCCACCCAGCGGTACGGAGCCACCCGGGACAGCCGCATCAACGCGAGGACGGTGCCGAACACGAGGCCGAAGGCGAACGCACCCAGCGTGTACAGGATCGTGTTGCGGAGCGCAACGGTGATGATCGTCGGGAACATCGACTCGATGATGTCGACCCGGAAGAACGCCTCGCTCAGCCTGCCCCAGTCCGCGGCAAAGATCACCACGGCAATGATGGCGACAAAGGCCAGGTACTGGAGCCAGAGGGACAGCCGCTCTCGCTGGCGGCGTCGCAGCTTCACCGTTCGACTCTCCTTGACTGGGCGGAGGTTGCCGACGCGCAGGGCGCGCGCCAGGCGCGCGCCCTGCTGCTACAAGGTTCGATCACTTGTTCGGCTGCTTGCCGATCCACTTCTCGTAGATCTTGTCGTACGTGCCGTCCTGCTTGGCCTTGGCCAGCACCTCATTGATCTTCTTGAGCAGTTCCGGGTTGCCGTCCTTCTTCACCGAGAACCCGTACTGCTCTCCGGTGTCGAACTCGGCCGCCACCTCGAACCCGCCCGAGTGCTCCTTGATGTACTCGGTCCAGACCGGCAGGTCGTTGATGGCGGCCTCGATCTGGCCGTTGGCCAGGGCCTGCTGCTCGGCGGCGAGGTCCTCGAACTCGACGAGCTGCAGGCCCTTCTCGTCGGCGAGCTTCTTGGCGTAGTCACGGCCAGTCGTCGCAGCCTGGACGCCGAGCTTCTTGCCCTTGAGGTCGTCGAGCGACTTGTACGGCTTGCCGGTCTTGACCAACATCGCCTGGGTTGCGTCGAAGTAGGGATCGGAGAAGTTCATCACCTTCTGCCGCTCCTCGGTGATCGTCATGCCGGCAGCCGCGGCGTCACACTTGCCCGTGTTCAGGTCCTGGCCGGACTTGATCCCCTCGAACGGCGTGTCGACGATCGTCTGTTCGACGCCGAGTTCCTTGGCGACCAGGTCCATCACGTCGACGTCGAACCCGACCACCTTGCCGCTGGAATCCTTGGACTGGAACGGCGCGTACGGCAGGTGGGTGCAGACGGTCAGCTTGCCCTTCTCGATGAGCTTGACCCCGCCAGCCTGGACCTCGCCCTCGTCCTTCTTGGCGCATCCCGCGCTCACCGCGAGGGCGGCGATCGCCACGACGAGGCCGGCCTTGCGGACTGCGCTATCGAACCTCACGGCTATGTCCCTCCGAATTCAGCCCCCGTATGACGGGCAGCCAGGGTTGGTGCAAAGACGGTGTGACAGGCGACGGTACCTGATCTGACGAGCCGTACCAAGATCACGACGGGGCGCTAGACCAAGCTGCAACCGTTCCGCTCGGTAAACCCGGCACTCGCCACGCAACCGCACCTGGAAAGGCTGTGCCCGACTCCTCCGGGAGCCCCGGACGGGGTCACTCGGCTGCCGTACTTCGAGGAGACGATGTCCGATCCCGGGGTGGTCGCCACCTTGCCGCCAAGGACTGAATGATGCTTCAATTCTTTGCGTGGCCTACCGGAGCACCGAGCGCGTGAAAGCTCGGCTGATCGCCTCCCGGGAGCGGATCATTGCCGCCGCACTGGAGATCATGGCCGGGCACGGATACGCCGGCTGCTCGGTAGCCGCCGTGGCAGAGCGGGCCGGTGTGGCGACCGGCAGCGTCTACCGCCACTTCCCCACCAAGGCCGACCTGTTCGCCGAGGTGTTTCGCACAGCCTCCCAGCGCGAGATGGACGCGGTCGCGCGCGCCGCAGCGCTGAAGACCGCCGTCGCCGAGCGCGTGTCAGCCGTCATCGAGACGTTCTCCGGTCGCGCGCTGCAGTCCCCGCGGTTGGCGTACGCCCTGCTCGCCGAGCCGGTCGACCCGGCGGTCGACGCCCAGCGGCTCGTGTTCCGCCGTGGATACGCCGAGCTGATTGCCGGGTACGTCGCGGCCGGTGTGGCGAGCGGTGAACTACCTCCGCAGGACCCGGAGCTGACCGCGACGGCTCTGGTCGGCGCCCTGGCCGAGGCCATGGTCGGTCCGCTGGCCGCCGGGGTCGCCGGCCCGAGCACCATCCCCAGCCTGATCACGTTCATCCACCGCGCGCTTGGAGTATCGCCGTGACGACACACGAGGTCTTCAACCAGGTTCCCCCGCTGACCGGCTACGACGCGGCGGACGACCCGGCACTGCTCGACGGGCTCGAGCGGGAGGGCGCCGGCTGGGCCGCCGCCGAGCTGCACGAGCTCGGCCGGATCGGCGGCAGCGAGCAGGCGATCGAGTACGGGCGGCTGGCGAACGAACACCCGCCGGTCCTGCGCACCCACGACCGCTACGGCCACCGGATCGACGAGGTCGAGTTCCACCCGGCCTGGCACGAGCTGATGCGCACCGCGGTCACGCACGGCCTGCACGCCGCACCGTGGGCGGACCACCGGCCGGGCGCACACGTGGCCCGGGCGGCCAAGTTCTACACCTGGCGCCCCGACGCCGGCCACGGCTGCCCGGTCTCGATGACCTACGCGGCCGTGCCGGCGCTGCGGCACAACCCGGAGCTGGCCGCGCAGTACGAGCCGCTGCTCACCGCCAGGGCGTACGACTTCGGGCTGCGTCCGCCGCTGGCCAAGCAGGGACTGCTGGCCGGCATGTCGATGACGGAGAAGCAGGGCGGCTCGGACGTGCGCGCCAACACCACCACCGCCCGCCCCGAGCCGGACGGCACCTATCGGCTTCTCGGGCACAAGTGGTTCACGTCGGCGCCGATGTGCGACATCTTCCTCACCCTCGCCCAGGCGCCGGGCGGACTCACCTGCTTCCTCGTCCCGCGTGTCCTCCCGGACGGCACGCGCAACCCGATGCGGCTGATGCGCCTCAAGGACAAACTCGG
Source organism: Micromonospora sp. GCM10011541 (assembly GCF_042650725.1). Classification (NCBI taxonomy): domain Bacteria; kingdom Bacillati; phylum Actinomycetota; class Actinomycetes; order Micromonosporales; family Micromonosporaceae; genus Micromonospora; species Micromonospora sp. GCM10011541. Next base: position 50,439 of record NZ_JBHSBP010000031.1, on the reverse strand, counting down.
CAACCGGTCCAACGCCTCGGCGGAGGTCGAGTACGAGCACGCGGTCGCCTGGCGCGTCGGAGACGAGGGCCGCGGCGTGCGCACCATCATCGACATGGTCAACCTGACTCGCCTCGACTGCGTCATCGGCGCCGCGGCCGGGATGCGCCAAGGCGTGATCACCGCCGCCCACCACGCCACCCACCGGCGGACCTTCGACCGGTACCTCGTCGACCAGCCGCTGATGCGCAACGTGCTCGCCGACCTCGCGGTCGAGTCCGAGGCCGCCACCGTCCTCATGATGCGGCTCGCCGGAGCGACCGACCGATCGGCGCGCGGCGACGCCGGCGAGTCCGCGTTCAAACGGCTCGCCCTCGCCGTCGGCAAGTACTGGGTCTGCAAGCGCTGGCCGGCGCACGCCGCCGAGGCCCTCGAATGCCTGGGCGGCAACGGCTATGTCGAGGAGTCGGGCATGCCGCGGCTGTTCCGCGAGTCGCCACTGAACTCGATCTGGGAGGGCTCCGGCAACGTCGCCGCGCTGGACGTACTGCGCGCTCTCACCAGGGAATCCCAGGTCATGGATGCGTTCCGGGCCGAGGTGGCCTCCGCCGCCGGCGCCGACGCGCGGCTCGACGCCGCGCTACGCCAGGTGCAGGTTGACCTGTCCGACCACGGCGACCTCGAACTACGGGCCCGCCGCATCGTCGAACGGCTCGCACTGGTCCTGCAAGGCTCGCTGTTGGTGCGGCACGGCCACCCCGCCATCGCCGACGCCTTCTGCGCCTCCCGGCTCGGGGGCGACCACGGTCAGGCATTCGGCACGCTGCCGAGCGGTGTCGACTTCGCCGCGATCATCTCCCGCGCGGCACCCAAGCTGGGCTGACCGAAACCGCCGGGGCCCACGGCGGTTGTGCATCCGCGGTGAGCCATCGGCGCGGCGCGGCGGCACCGCACCCAGCCAGCTCATGGTCAGTAACCGGCGCGGGATGTCTCGGAGACGCGCGGTGCGCGTACAGTTCCGGGTCGGACTTGGGGTGGGCCGGGTAGATCTGGCGCAGGAAACGGGACGAGACAGCGACGGCATGACGGCGGACAACATTACCGAAAACGGTCAATACGGCATTGACCCCGGCCGGCTGGAGACCTGTCTCAGCGTCTTCGAGGCGTTGGAGGACCTGCCTCCCGATCACCCCGACGTGGTGCGGGTGCAACGGGCCACCGCGAAGCTCTACAAGGTGATCAAGCAGCGGCGACGCGAGGAGCGGCGGGATGCCATCGCGGCGGCCGACCGCGCGGTGACGGCGGCCACCGCCACCGGCGCCCCCGGCCGAATCGACGACGAGACCCAGGGCATCCCGCTCGCCTCCCCCACCGCGGGTGCCACGGCCGGTCTTTTGCACAATCCGCGCGGCTGCTACGTCTGCAAGCAGCGCTACCGCGAGGTGGACGCCTTCTATCATCAGCTCTGCCCGCCCTGCGCCGCGCTCAACCGAGAGCGCCGGAACGCCCGCACCGACCTGACCGGCCGACGCGCGCTGCTCACCGGCGGCCGGGCGAAGATCGGCATGTACATCGCGCTGCGGCTGCTGCGCGACGGCGCGCACACCACGGTGACCACGCGGTTTCCGCACGACGCGATCCGCCGATTCGCCGCGATGCCGGACAGCGGGGACTGGCTGCACCGCCTGCGGATCGTCGGGATCGACCTGCGCGACCCCGCCCAGGTGATCGCCCTCGCGGACACGGTCAGTGGCCAGGGACCACTCGACATCCTGATCAACAACGCGGCGCAGACCGTCCGGCGCACTCCCGGGGCGTACGCGCAGCTCGTCGCCGCGGAGGCGGCGGCCCTGCCGGACGGCCCGCTGCCGGAGATGATCACGTTCGCCAAACCGGCCGGCCGGGGCGACTCGGCGGGCAGCCTGATCGCCTCGCCGCAGCCGGCCCCGATCAGCCCGCAGGCGCTCACCGCGCTGGCGCTGACGAGCGGCTCCGCCTCGCCGGAACGGATCGCGGCAGCCACCGCCATCGACGCCGGCGGTCTGGTGCCGGACCTCGACCCGGTGAACAGCTGGGTGCAGCGGGTGCACGAGGTGGACCCGGTCGAGCTGCTCGAAGTGCAACTGTGCAACGTGACCGCGCCGTTCGTGCTGGTCAGCCGGCTGCGACCGGCGATGGCCGCAGCGCCCGCCCGCCGCAAGTACGTGGTGAACGTGTCGGCGATGGAGGGCCAGTTCGCCCGCGGCTACAAGGGGCCGGGGCACCCGCACACCAACATGGCCAAGGCGGCGCTGAACATGCTGACGCGGACGAGCGCCCAGGAGATGCTGGCCGACGGCATTCTGATGACCAGCGTCGACACCGGCTGGATCACCGACGAGCGGCCGCACCCGACGAAGGTGCGACTGGCGGACGCCGGCTTCCACGCCCCGCTGGACCTGGTCGACGGCGCGGCCCGGGTCTACGACCCGATCGTCCGCGGCGAACAGGGCGAAGACCTGTACGGCTGCTTCCTGAAGGACTACGCGCCCTGCGCCTGGTGATCAGCGCACGCCAGTACGGACGCTCGCGGGGCATGTCGACGGGGGTGAGCGCGCCAGTAAGCGGCTCGGCAGGAAGTCGCGTCAGCGCAACCGCCGGGCGGTGAAGCTGGCTGGCGGCTCGGCGATCGCGGCCTGGGCCACGATCAGCTGGATCTCCCGGGTGCCCGCCGCGAGGGTCGCCTCCAGGACGGCGAAGACGGAGGCGATGGTGCGTTCCAGTGCCGTCGCGGGCGAGCCCGTCGTCCACAGATGCGCGAGGTACAGCGCTGCGGTGACGTCGCCGCCGCCGTTCGGGTTGATCGGCAGCAGCGGCGTGGTCACCGCCCAGGCGCCCTCGTCCGAGACGGCCACCACCTCCAGCGACCCCACCGGCAGGTCGCCGTGCAGCACGCTGGTGACCAGGACGTGCCGCGGTCCCGTCTCGCGCACCACGTCGACCGCCTCCAGCACCTCCGCCAGCGAGTTCGTCCTACGGCCGGCGAGGAAGTCCAGCTCGAACTGGTTCGGGGTGATGATGTCCGCCCGCGGAACCACGATGTCCCGCATGTACTCCGGAATGCCCGGCCGCACGAACATCCCGCGGCCTTCGTCGCCCATCACCGGGTCGCAGCAGTACACCGCGTCCGAGTTGGCCGCCTTGACCTTGTCCACCGCGTCGAGGATCACCGCGCCCATCGCCGGGTCACCCTGGTAGCCCGACAGGACCGCGTCCGCGCTGCCGAGGACCCCGCGGTCCGCGATGCCGGCGATCACCTCGGCCACGTCGGCCGGCGCCAGCAGCGGCCCGCGCCACGCGCCGTACCCGGTGTGGTTGGAGAAGTGGACCGTCAGTACCGGCCACACCTCGTGCCCGAGCCGCTGAAGAGGGAAGGCAGCCGCCGAGTTTCCGACGTGGCCGTAGGCGACCGAAGACTGGATCGAGAGGATCTTCACCGGCTCATCATGACGGTTGCCGCCGGTGCCGCACCTACTGCCCGCCGCTTCTGTCTGACTGCCGCAGCAGCGACTGGCGGGGCGGTCAGCTACGGGAGCGCGGCAGGCAGCACTTCTTGTACTTGAGGCCCGAGCCGCACCAGCAGGCGTCGTTGCGCTCCGGCGGCCACGGGATCTGCGCGCCGGGGCGGGTCGCCAAGTCTCGCGCGTAGCGGGTGCGGATCTCCGGATCCGTCGGCTCCCCGTTGTGCCGGCTGGCGTAGTCGGTCAGCCCATCCACCGATGCGCTGAGCACGCTCAGCCCGGTCCGACCGGCGTTGGTCTGCTGGACGAGGTGCCGTTCCAGGCGGCCCCGGTGCGCGTCCCAGTCCGGCCCGTACGCCTCGGTCAGCTCGGCGTGCTCGGCGAGCAGGCGGTCGAACTCGGCCCGGGGCCAGAAGAGCAGGTCGGGCTCCGTGCCCTGCCGCTGCTCCGCCCGGCGGAGGAGCTGAGTCTCCAGCCGGTCCGCCAGATCGTCCTGCCGATCATGCGGCAGGTTCAAGTCCCGGCGTACCCGGTGCCGCTGCTGCAGCAGGAAGAACAGGACGCCGGGCGCCTCCGGAGGGCCGACCTCCGCCGTCGCCTCGGCGGCGGGTACGGCCTCCGTGGGTGCTCCGGCCGCGGTGGCGCGTCTGCCGAGCACGGTGTCGACCGCCTCGCTCAGCCACTCCTCGGCGATCACGGAGAGACCGCCGGCGTCCAGGGCCGCGCTGACGTACACCGGGGCCTCGGGCTGCTCGATCAAGAGCTGGCGCAGCGCGGTGAGCTCCGCCATCGCCTCGTCCTCCCGGCCGCCGGCCCGGAACATGATCCGGGCCCGCAGCGCCCGGGCGAAGCCGGCCCGGGCGTCCTCCACCGACGGGTACGTCTCCAAGGCCCGGTCCGCGTACCGGAGCGCGGCGTCCAACCGCCCTCGGATCTCGGCGATCTCCGCGGCCAGGGTCAGCGCGTCCCCGGCGTCCTCCGGCTCCGCCAGCCGGCCCTGCTCCACCGCGTCCGCCAGGTCGGCGGCGATTCCGAGCGGATTGGCTGTGCCGAGCGCCGAGCGGCGAAGTTCGTCGAGGTCAGCGCTGGTGATCACATCTCTCGTCGGCACGATCTCACGGTACGTCGGCTTCCGCCCGTAGCGCTGGCTGATCACCTGTTACGCCGATCTCACGCAGCCTCGGGCCGCCGTCCGGGCGGGGATCCGGGCCGCGCCGCCGCCAGCGCGCGACGTGAGTCCGGATGGCACGGGGCCGGGGCGGCGGTGCCGCTCCGGCCCCCTGACGAGCCGTGCCTACCGTACGGTCAGCGGCACCTCGATCTTGTCGACGTCGGGTGAGTAGACCGGCGTCGTACTGTCGATCTCGATCGTGTTGGCGCCGGCATGCAGCTGCACGGCCACGGTCAGCGTGGCCGGGATGTCCCAACCACCACTGGGCGGGAAGGCCAGGGTGACGGCGTTCTGGCCGTTGGCCGAGATGGTCGCCGAGCGCGGGTCGTTCGTGGTGTAGCGGATGTTCACCTGGTAGGTGCCCGTCTTCGGCACGGTGACGCCGTTGATGCGCAGCGCGCCGCCGTTGTAGAGGTTGCCGACCTTCGCGCCGCCGGAGCAGTTGGCGCAGCCGCCGACCGAGGCACCGCGTACGAGGCTGTTCGTGCCGGCCTCGGCCTCGTAGCTGGCCATCTTGACGGCCCCGTCCTTGGGCGTGACCTTGAACAGCCGGGAGCCGTGCGACGGCAGGGTCGCCGAGATGCTGCCGTCGTAGCCGCCGAGCTCCTTGTGCTGCCACAGGTCGCGCACGGTGGCCTTGCCGCCGAAGCCGAAGCTGCTCCAGTTCGCGGTGACCTGTGCCGGGAAGCTGCCCATGTTGAACAGCGCGATCGTGTAACTGCCGTCGACGTTCTTCATGCCCCAGACCTGCGCGGAGCCGGTGGGCGTCACCGGGCGGCCCGGAACGCCCTGCTGGTCGACCGCGATCACCTCGCTGTTGGTGAGCAGGGACAGGCCGTAGGCGTCGAGCTTGGTGAGGTCGTCACCGGCGTACAGCGGGGCCGCCGAGATCGCCCACAGCGTCGTGTAGCTCTGCCGCTCGTCCTCGGTGAGGCCGTCCATCTCGCCGTTGCCGACGTTGAGCGAGTCGAGGTTGTTCCAGCCGCCGGGGCCGGCCCAGGGCGTCCAGCCGGGTACGTCGTCCCACCGGATCTTGACGGAGTTGTTCCAGGTCACCAGGGTGTCGCAGTAGCACTCCACGTCGGTGTCGATCCGCCAGCCGTTCGAGTGCTGCTTCCAGTCGGCGGCGTGGTTGCGGTCCAGCGACCAGGACAGGACAAACTGGATCGGGCGCCCGGTCTTGGCGATGGCCGCCTGCCAGGCGGCGACGTCCGCGACGTTGTTGTAGTTGTCGCCGCCGCGGAACGAGCCCGGCCCGACGCCGTCGAACTTGAGGAAGTCGTAGCCCCAGTCGGCGATCAGCTGGGCCTGCGAGTCGATGTACTTCTGGGCGCAGGGCTTGGAAAAATCGATCTTGTACGCCCCGTCCCAGCCGTTCGTCGTACGCAGGTCGGGGTAGACGATGTCGGCGGTGGTGCAGCCGGGAGCGTTCCAGATCGGCACCGTGCCGTTGCCGTACAGGGGCTTGTTCAGCCCGACGGTGAGGTAGATGCCGGCCTTGAGGTCCTTGGCGTGGATGGCGTCGGCCACGTATTTCATGCCGTGCGGGAACCGCTCGGGTGAGGCGATCTCACGCGCGTACCCGTCGAAGTTGAGCGCCCAGTCGTAGTTGGTGGACCAGCCGGCGTCGATGTTGACGTACTCGTAGCCGTAGGGCTTTAGCTTGGTGGCGAGCGCGTCGACCTGCTGGAGCAGGTTGGCCTCGTTCAGCCAGCTCGCGTTGCCGTTCGGGTTGACCCCGGGGTAGTTGGTGGCCTGCAGGCTCCAGCTGCTCCACCCCATGTAGGGGCGGTCCGCGACGCCCTGCGCGGCTGCCGCGGCGGCCGCCTTCTGCGCGGCCGCCCGGTCCGCGGGCGACGGGTCCTTCGTGGTGGCGCCGGGCGTCGCGCTGCTCGGCGTCGGCCTCGGCTTCGGACCGGGTACGGCGGCCTGCGTCCTCGGGACGGGCGCGGCAGCCTGTGCCGGGATGGCGCCCGCGCCGAGGGCCACCGCGAGGGTGACGGCCAGGGCCACGCCGGTGCGGGCTCGGCTCTCGCGCCGGGCGGGGGGTTCGACTCGCTGCGCGGTGGTACGTAACGGTGACTTCACAGTCACACCTCCTGGTTTGGGGGAGCCGGGGGTGGTGCCTGTTGCGAATTGGCCGGCCGGTGGCCGGATTGACGCTGGTGGGTCAGGGAACGACGAGCGACTGGACGCTCACGGCAGCCGGTCCGCGCGCCCACTCCTGACGCGTGTCGATGAGTGGGCGCGCGAACGTGGTGACGGCGGCGGAGGTCAGCCCGAGCCGAGGAGCGAGGCTGGCCAGAGTCAGTGGTCCTCCGGCCAGCACCGCCGTTGCCGATGGGGCCGCGACGAGCGAATCGGCGCCGGACTCGGGATACATGGACGAAACCTAAAATGAATAATTAACTTCGTCAAGCATTGATTTCCGTGCGCTCCGGGCGCTGCCCGTCCCGCTGCGGATCGTCGGCCTGACCAGCCACCCGGACTGACCAGGGCGCCCGGCAATCAGGGCGGCCCGGCACCGTCGAGTTCGATGCGCACGTCGAAGCAGGACCGCAGGACGATGTCGGGCGTCTCCTGGCCGCGCTGGACGATGCTGTTGTCCCGGAAGCGGATCCCGCGTGTGCTCTTGGCGTCGAGCGCGGGCACGCCGTCGAGCACGAACTGGTTCTCCGTCACAAACAGGCCACTGTGGACGGCGTGCCCCGGAGCGCGTCGGGTGCTCCTCGGATCGAGGTGGATCGCCGGTCCCCCCGGTTCGATGAACTTGTTGCCGCGGATCGTCAGGTCGCGCACTGGCCCGGACTCCCACCATTCGGCGGCGTCGCCGGAGACGTAGATGCCGGCCATTCCCATGTGCTCGAAACGGTTCTCCTCGATCAGCACGGCGCGGCGGGTCGTCACGAGCACTCCGCGCGTGGGGACGTTGCGAAAGATGTTGCGGACGATCCTCACGGTCGGCGTCCGGGTGACGTTCTCGACCGCGGTCCACCCGACGAGACCGTCCGGCAGTTCCACGTCGACAGTCACGAGGATGGTGCGCAGCGGTTGGTCGTGGTCGCGACCGCTCGGCTGTCGCACGGTCCGTACCGTGGCCGTGGCGATCGCCTGGAGCGTGGCGCGATCGACGAGCTCTACCTGGTCACCGGCCGCGAACTGGGGAAAGCCCGCCGTCTCCGGGTGTGGGTACGCCAGTTCGAGGGTACGAGGGTCCGGCTGACCGGCAAGCCGCAGATAGCTGCCGTGCACGTTGATCGGATCGTCATGCGGCCCGTCGAAGAGGCAGTCGCGCACGACAGCCCGTCCCGAGCAACCGGCGAACTGGATGAAGTCGGCGAAGCCTGCGCTGTGCCGCCCGCTGTCGGGCGGAGCCCGGAACTCGCACCCCTCCACCGTGACGTCCCTGCTGGTCTGAGCGACCACGCCGAAGCCGTGCAGGAAGCGGAACCGCAATCGCGACAGCGTCACGTCGCAACTGTCGAGCACGAGCGCACCGGGATGGTCGCGGGTCCTCGACCGCATCGAGTAGACCAGTCCCAGGTCGGCCGGTTCCTCGGGGTACGCGTAGTCGATCCGGATGTCGCGCTCCCCCACCAACCGGATCGACCGGACGTCCTCGAAAAGGGGGTTCGGGCCGCGCCACGTCCGCTGACCGGCGGGATCGTGGATCTGGGTGTACGCGAGCGCGTCGCGCCCGGACCAGGCAAACCCGCCCGAGTCGAGCGCTTCCCCGTGCCAGCGGATCGACGCACCTTCGACGGAGAAGAGCGTGGCGGCGGGCACCCGGATCAGTCGGTAGGCCCGGCCTGCGGCGACGCCCGCGCCGACCACGGTGGCATCGACGACCGTCGGCACCGCGATGTCGAACTCGAGCCCCTCGACGCGTACCCGCTGCGAGTCGAGGACGGCGAAGGTCGTCTGGAGCCCGTGCAGGACGAGACGGGCGCCCTCCCCGGCGATGACCAGGTCGTCCGTCGCCTCCACGAGCAGCGCGATCGACTTGACGCGGTGTCGCGGGTCGTCCCCCACCGTGTTGGAGACGTACAGCTCACGTCCGTGCGCGCGGTCCGGCCACAGGTGGTATTCGCCTGGCGGGAAGCGAAGCTGCACCGGGCCGGCCGCGGCCCGTGCGGCGCGCAGCGCCGCACGGGCCGCGGGCGCGGCGTCGGTGTGCGGGTGCCCGGGAAGCGCCCCGAAGTCGGTGACGTCGAGCAGTGCCGGCATCTGCGTCACACCCCGGCCCGGTTGGCGACGGGCATTGCCATCGCTAACCCGCCTCGGGGACGAAGTCGAAGCCGAGCCGTACCCGGGCGGCGCGGTAACGCCCGGATGACCGGACCGGTGGACCGCAGCTCGCCGAGCCCAGTCCGGTGACGCCCGCCGCCAGGTGCACCCACAGGAGCCCCGCCTCGGCCAGCTCCGCCGCGTGCTGGGCGCGCTCGAGCTGCTCGGTCGACCAGGGCCGTACCGCGACCTCGAATGGCTGGGCGCCCTCGATGCGCAGGCCGCCCTCGGGCACGGTCAACCGCAGCCGGCGCACGTCGGACCGATTGCCGTTCTCCTGCGGTACGACGTACGGGACCTGCGCGTCCCGGACCGTCATGCGGTGCCGGCCGTACCAGTTCGCGGAACGCGAGTCGGGGTAGCTCTCCCCCGGTCCGAGCCCGAGCCACTCGAGCTCCGTCGCACCCGGCTCGGCGCAGCGCAGGGCGAGGACGACACCCAACCGGGGTAGGGGCAGCCGCCACTCGCCGCGGCGCTCGATCACGACGTCGAGCCGGAGGCGATCATCCCGCGCCGTCCAGTGGTGATCCACGTCGAATCCGCTGTCGAGACCGGGGGAACCGTAGCGCGCGACGCGTCGTACGGACCCGTCGCCCAGTCGAACCTCGACCGTACGATCCACCAGGCGATCGAAGCCGGCTGCCCGCCAGCGGGTTTCCAGCGACACCTGCTCGCCGAGTCCCGGGTACCGGTCGTTCTCCGTCGGCGCGCGCCAGACGTCGAGGCCGACCTGCGCGACCGCGAACGGACCCAGCGCCGTCGGTCGCGCCAGGTGATCGAACCGCTGGTCGACTGTGGCCGGCCGCGCCTCCGGGGCCGGCGGCAGTAGCTCCGCAGCCGTTGGCGGGGCAGCGGCACGGCGCCGCTGTTGCGTCCGCGCCAGGGCGTGCCCGGCGTCGATCCCGGGGCGCGCGCTCCCGGTCGCCGCCGTAATCGTGAGCCACAGCTCCCCGCCCGCCGGTGGGTCCTGCTCCGCCCGGCGTACGGCGGGCGGGAGAGCAACCCGGGACTCCGACCGCGGCCCGATCACGATCGGGTCCAGCAGTCCCGCGTCGACGACCTCGCCGTCCAGCTCCAGGAGCCACCGGAAGTCCACATCTTCGGTGGTGGAGAAACTCCAGCGGTTCCGCACGGAAAGCTGGTCCCCGTCCAGGCGCATCCGCACCGGCGCGATGACGGCCGCGAGTTCCGCGAGTCCCGGCGATGGGGTCCGGTCCGGGAAGAGCAGACCGTCGATCACGAACGAGCCGTCGTGTACGGGCTCGCCGAAGTCCCCGCCGTAGCGGTACGCACGGCGTCCGTCCGGGCCGTCGCCGGCCAGGCCATGATCGATCCACTCCCAGACGAAGCCACCGGCCAGCCTCGGGTACGCGTCGACGATCGCCTCGTAGTCGGCCAACCCGCCCGGCCCGTTCCCCATCGCGTGCGCGTACTCGCACATCAGCATCGGCAGCCCGCGCCGGCGACCGTCGCGGGCGGGGTCGGCGAGCGCAGCCTCGGCGTGCCGTCCGATCGCGTCGAGCTCGTCGAAGGTCGGGTACATCCGGCTGTAGACGTCGACCGCCTCGCATTCGACGTCCGGCTCGTAGTGGATCGGCCGGCTCGCGTCACGTTCCGCGGTCCACCGGGCGTTCGCCGCCAGGTTGACGCCCCACCCGGCCTCGTTGCCGAGTGACCACATCACGACGCTCGTCGAGTTCTTGTCGCGCTCGACCATTCGCCGCATCCGGTCGAGGTACACCTCAGCCCAGGCGGGGTCGTCGGAGGGGTTGCCCCGCCAGTCCACCAGCGAGAAGCCGTGCGTCTCGATGTCGCATTCGACCATCACGTACAGGCCGTACCGGTCACAGAGCTCGAGAAAGTACGGGTCGGGCGGGTAGTGACTGGTCCGCACCGCGTTGACGTTGTGCCGCTTCATCAAGATCACATCGCGCTCCAGCACGTCCCTGGTCAACGCACGCCCGGACCGGGCATCGAAGTCGTGCCGGTTCACTCCGCGGAACACCAGTGGCGCGCCGTTGAGCAGGAGCCGGCCCCCGTCGACGCGTACCGTGCGGAAGCCGATGTCGGCCGAGATCGTCTCGGCCCCGGTGGCCACCAGGATCCGGTAGAGCCGCGGCAGCTCGGCCGACCACGGTTCCACCGACGCGACCCGGATGGTCTCGCCGGCTACGCCGCGGACGCCGAGCTCGGTCAGCTCCACCGTCACCGGTTCGCGGCTGCGCGCCTCGACCCGGAGGAGGCCGTCGCCGGTGTGCTGGTCGTAGTCCGCGACGATGTGGACCTCGTCGATCCCGCCTGCGGGGCGGTGCAGCAGCGCGACCGACCGGAAGATGCCTGACAACCACCACTGGTCCTGGTCCTCGACGTAGCTGGCGAAGCTCCACTGGTGCACCCGCACCGCCAGGAGGTCGTCGCCCCCGGTGAGCAGCTCGGTCACGTCGAATTCGACGGTGAGCCGGCTGCCCGACCCCCGACCGACGGACGAACCGTTCAGCCACACCTCGAACCAGGAGTCGACGCCGTCGAACCGGAGCAGCACGCGTCCGCCGTCCCAACCGGGCGGACGCCGCACGATTCGGCGGTACTCGCCGGTGGGGTTCGCCTCAGGCACGTACGGCGGGTCGATGGGAAACGGATAGCGCAGGTTCGTGTACGCGGGGGCGCCATAGCCGCACAGCTGCCAGTGCGCGGGAACCTGGATCTCGTCCCAGGTGTCCCCGGGATCCGCGGGGTCCTTGCCGGAGAGCGCGGTCGGCGACCACGCGAACCGCCATCGCCCGTCGAGCGAGAGCTCACCCGCGTCCGAGCGGGTCCGGGCCCGGGGCGGCTGCGCTCCGACAGGCAGTGAGATGATCTCGTGAACTCCGGTCACCGCTTGCCTTCTTCGTGATCGTCGGTCAGGTCGCGCGGGCCGGCAGGCGCAGGCCCGACATGCCCCCGTCGACGGCGAGTGAGGTGCCCGTCACCGCCCCGGCGGTCGGCGACGCCAGATACACCACAGCCTCCGCCACCTCCTGCGCGGTGACCAGGCGGCCGGTGGGCTGGCGGGCGGCAAGCCGGCGCTTCTCGGCCTGCGGGTCGGCGGCGTTGGCCAGCAGCCGGGCCACCCACGGCGTGTCCACTGTGCCGGGTGCGACGCAGTTGACCCGGATTCCCTCGCCGACCAGGTCGGCGGCCATGGCCAGCGTCAGCGCGTGTACCGCACCCTTCGATGCCGAGTACAGCGCCCGCTTCGGCAGACCGGCGCCGGCCGCGATCGAGGAGATGTTGACGATCGCGCCCGCTCGGGATCGGCGCAGGTACGGCAGCGTGACAGCGGTGGTCCGGGCGACTCCGGTCACGTTCACGTCCAGGACGCGTGCCCATTGCGCGTCATCGTTCTCCTCGACCTCGCCGACGGCGGAGATCCCTGCGTTGTTGACCAGGATGTCCACCCCACCGAACGTGTGCGCGACCGAGGCCAGCGCCGCGGTGAGCGAGGCCCGGTCGGCCACATCGGCCCGTACCGCGTGGACGCGCGGATCCTCGGGTGCTTCCGTCGGATCGAGGTCGAGCACGCCCACCTGTGCGCCGGCGGCGTGGAAGGCCTCCACACAGGCGCGCCCGATCCCCGAGGCGCCACCGGTCACCACTGCCACCAAACCGTCAAACATGAAGAGTGCTCTCTTTCAGATCCGCCCGGTGGGGATTGACGCCGGGGATGCCCATGCCGGGCCGTCGGGGTAGGAGTAGGTAGCGAGGCCTTCCTGGCTCATTTCGGCCGAAAAGCCGGGCTGGGTCGGCGCGACGTAGTGGCCGTTGCGGACGATCGCCGGGGCGAGGAAGTGCTCGTGCAGGTGGTCGACGAACTCGAGGACGCGGTTCTCGGTCGTTCCCGACACGGCCACGAAGTCGAACATCGACAGGTGTTGGACGAGTTCGCACAGACCGACGCCGCCGGCGTGCGGGCACACCGGCACACCGTACTTCGCGGCCAGCAGCAGGATCGCGAGGTTCTCGTTGACGCCACCGACCCGGCACGCGTCGATCTGCACGAAGTCGACCGCGCCCGCCTGGAGCAGCTGTTTGAACACGATCCGGTTCTGCACGTGTTCACCGGTTGCGACCCGGATCGGCCTGCCCTCGGGCGCCGCGGTGGCAAGAGCGGCGCGGATCGCGGCGTGCCCGAGCACATCGTCGGGGCTGGTGGGCTCCTCGATCCACCACGGGTCGTACGGGGCCAGCGCCGTCATCCACTCGACTGCCACTGCGACGTCCCAACGCTGGTTGGCGTCGACCGCGATCCGGATGCCCGGGCCCACGGCCTCGCGAGCCAACCGGAAGCGGTGGACGTCGTCGGACAGATCAGCACCGACCTTCAGCTTGATCTGGGTGAACCCGTCGGCCACCGCCTGCTTCGCCAGCCGAACCAGCTTCTCGTCGTCGTACCCGAGCCAGCCCGGTGAGGTGGTGTAGGCGGGGTATCCGCGGGCCTGCAGCGTTGCGATCCGCCCGGCCCGGCCGGGCTCGGCGGCCCGCAGGATCCGCAACGCCTCCTGTGGGGTGAGCGCGTCGGTGAGGTAGCGCCAGTCGACGAGGTCGACGATCCGCTCGGGGGTGAGGTCGGCGAGATAGCGCCAGACAGGTTTACCGGCGCGCTTGGCGACCAGGTCCCACATCGCGTTGATGAGTGCTGCGGCGGCGAGGTGTACGACCCCCTTTTCCGGCCCCAGCCAGCGCAGTTGCGAGTCGTGGGTGAGGCTGCGGGCGAACGCGCCGAGGTCGACGGCATCGGGGTCGACGCCGACGACGAACGGGGCGAGCACCTCGATCGCCACCCGACAGATGTCGTTGCCGCGGCCGATGGTGAACGTGAACCCGTGCCCGTCGGGCCCCTCGTCGGTGCGCAGGACGACGTAGGCGGCCGAGTAGTCCGGGTCGGGGTTCATCGCGTCCGAGCCGTCCAGCTCGCGCGAGGTCGGAAACCGTACGTCGAAGGTGTCGACGGCGACGATCACGGCCATCAGGCGCTCCTCAGGAGCGAACGCTGCCGGCCGAGGCCGTCGATCTCGACCTCCATCACGTCACCCGGCGCCAGGTACGGGAAGCGGCCCGAGAGCGCCACACCCTGCGGCGTGCCGGTGTTGACGAGGTCCCCCGGATCCAGGACGGAGTACTGGGACAGGTGCCACACCAGGTACGCCACGTCGAAGATCATGTCTTTGGTGGAGGAGTCCTGCCGGATGTCGTCGTTGACCCACGAGCGCAGCCGCAGCGCCTGCGGGTCGGTGATCTCGTCGGGCGTCACCAGCCACGGTCCGAGCGGCTGGAAGGTCTCGCACGACTTCCCCTTCGACCACTGCCCGCCCGACTGCGCGAGCTGAAAGTCCCGCTCTGACACGTCGTTGGACAGCACGAAACCGGCGATGTGCCCGAGCGCTTCCTCAGGGGAGGACAGGTACCGAGCGCGCCGGCCGATCACCACGCCCAGCTCGACCTCCCAATCGGTCTTCGCCGATCCGGGCGGGATCAGCACGTCGTCGAACGGACCGACCACGGTGTTCGGGGCCTTGTAGAAGATGATCGGCGTGGTCGGCGGCTGCGCGCCGGACTCGGCCGCGTGGGCGGCGTAGTTCTGGCCGACGCAGAGGATCACGCCGGGGCGCGCGACGGGTGCCCCGATCCGCTGTCCCACGATGTCGATCTCGGGCAGGCCGGTCGCCTCGCCTACGCGCCGCAGCCCGTCGGAGGCGAAGAACGCCGGGTCGAGATCGGCGGTGACCGACGACAGATCGAAGTGACGGCCGTCGGCGTACAGAACGGGCTTCTCCTCCCCCGCCGGTCCAACACGCATGAGCTTCAAGAGCCAACCTCCAGACGATAGGTACGGATCGCGGTGCCGGCCGCGATGGCGGTCCGCTCGCCTGCCGACAGCTCGCTCAGGCAACTGTCGATCGCCTCGAGGGCAGCGGGGTACGAGGCGACGAGTTCGCAGACCGGCCAGTCGGAACCGACCATGAGCCGCTCGGGACCGAAGAGGTCCAGAGCGGTGTCGACGTACGGCCGGATGGTGGAGACGTTCCACCGGGGGCCAGCCTCGGTCAGCAGGCCGGACAGCTTCGCGACGACGTTGCCACAGGCGGCCAGTCCCGCCACGGCCGCGCGCCACTCGGCGAACCCCTCGGCTCCCGCGCCGATCCGGGGCTTGCCGAGGTGGTCGAGCACGAAGGTGGTGCCCGGGGTGGCGCGCGCCGCAGCGGCGCTGGCGGCCAGCTGTCCGACCCGGACGATCAGGTCGTAGGTCAAACCCGCGGCGCCGATGGTGGTCAGCGCCGCCCGCACGTCCACCCGGGCGAGGAACGCCGGGTCGTCGACGCCCTGCACCTGGTCGCGGATACCGACGAGTTTCGCTCCGCCGGGCAGGTCGCGGTAGCCGGCCAGGGTGGCGGGCAGGTCCGGATCGGTGAGGGACGCCCAACCGACCACGCCCGCGATGTGCGCAGTGGCGGCGGCCAGGGCGAGGAACTCGGCGGTTTCGGCGACGTCGCAGCGGCCCGCCTCGACCAGCACGCCAGCCGTGACGCCTGCCGCCGCCAGCCGGGGCGTGAGGTCGGCGACCGTGTAATCGCGCCGGATCGCCGCCAGACCCGGCGCGGCGAGCCACGGGTAGTCGGCGGTCCACAGGTGGTGGTGTGCGTCGACGATCACGGTGTGGGCACCTCCTCCGGCAGCAGGCCGTCCTTCTTCAGATCGGCCCACAGGGCGCCCGGGATCTCCCATTCGAACATCTCCAGGTTGTCGGTGATCTGCTCGGGATCCCGGGCTCCGACCACGACGCTGGCGACGGCCGGATGGCCGAGCGGGAACTGGATCGCCGCCGCCCTCAGTGGCACCGAGTGCCGCTCGCACACCGCCTGGATCGCCAGCGCCCGTTCGATCAGGGTCCGCTCGGCCGGGGCGTAGTCGTAGTGGGCGCCCGGCTTCGGGTCGGCGAGCAGGCCCGAGTTGTACGCCCCGGCCGCGAGAACCGAGATGCCCCTCTCCAGGCACAGCGGCAACAGCTCGGCCGACCCCGATTGATCCAGCAGCGTGTATCGCCCGGCGAGCATGAAACAGTCGAAGTCGCCGGCCCGAGCGAGGTCGACCAGCATCTCCGCCTGATTCATGCCTGCGCTGACCGCGTCGATGTCGCCCCGCGCGCGCAAGTCGGCCAGCGCCGGGTAGGCCCCGCTCACCGCTTCGTCGAAGTGGTGGTCCGGGTCGTGGATGTGCGCGATGTCGACCCGGTCCAGGCCCAGCCGCTGGAGGCTCTCCGCGTGCGAGCGCAGCACCCCGTCGTAGGAGAAATCGAAGACCGGAGTGAGCTCGCTCGGCTCCGCCCAGAACTCCTGCTCCGCGACGCCGCCCGGCACGAGCAGCCGACCGACCTTGGTCGACAGCGTGAACTCCTCGCGCGGCTTGCCCGACAGCACCGCACCGGCCCGGCGCTCCGACAGGCCGCCGCCGTAGAGCGGGGCGGTGTCGAAGTAGCGCAGTCCGAGGTTCCAGGCCGCCTCGACCGTGGCCCGGGCGACCTCGTCGCCGACGGCGGTGAACAGCCCGCCGATCGGTGCGAGCCCGAAGCCCAGCCGGGTCACCTCCACCTCGGTGCGCCCCAGTCGGACCTTCTCTGTGGCTTTCACTCGCCCTCCCGCGAACCGTGGCTGAGATCGAGCCGGGCGTGGGGCGCCGGGGGCGCCGCCGCCGGAGTGATGGCGGTCGTCACGCGACTCGCCTGGACTCGATCGCGTCCCAGTCCCAGTCGATGCCGAGCCCGGGGGCGGTCGGAGCGAGAGCGTGGCCTCCCGCGACGGCGATCTCGGACCGGGTCACCGCCCGCAGCTGCGGGATGTACTCAAGGTATCGACTGTTGGGCACCGCGGCACACAGGCTCACGTGCAGCTCCATGAGGAAATGCGGGCAGACTTCGACGTTGCACGCCTCTGCCAGGTGGGCGACCTTGAGCCAGGGGGTGATCCCGCCGACCCGGGCGACGTCGACCTGGATGATGCCCGCAGCCTGGCGGCGCAGGTATTCGGCGAACTGCCCGATCGAATACATCGACTCGCCGACGGCGATCGGGATGCTGGTCGAGCGGGCGAGCAGCTCGTGCCCGGCGACGTCGTCGGCAGGCAGCGGCTCCTCGAACCAGGCGAGCCCGTACGGTTCGAGCAGCCGCGCCCGGCGGATGGCCTCCGCGGCGGTGAGCGACTGGTTGGCGTCGACCATCACGTCGAGCCGGTCGCCGACGGCGGCTCGGACCGCAGCGATCCGCTCGGCGTCCTCGGCCGGATCGGGCTTGCCCACCTTCAGCTTGACGCCGAGCCAGCCGGCCGCCTGTGCCGCTTTCGCCCCGGCGACCAGCTCCTCGGTGCTGAGCTGCAGCCAGCCGCCCTCGGTGTCGTAGAGCGGAATGCGGTCCCTGGCCCCGCCGGCCAGCATCCACAGGGGCAGGCCGGCGGCCTTGGCACGCAGGTCCCACAGCGCGGTG
Source organism: Micromonospora sp. GCM10011541 (assembly GCF_042650725.1). NCBI lineage: Bacteria > Bacillati > Actinomycetota > Actinomycetes > Micromonosporales > Micromonosporaceae > Micromonospora > Micromonospora sp. GCM10011541. Next base: position 32,990 of record NZ_JBHSBP010000031.1, on the reverse strand, counting down.
TCGACAGCGGCCAGGGCCAATGAGGTGATCGCGCCGACGGCGGTGGCGCGGGTGCTGGCGTAGAGATCTCGCCAGACCGCCTCCACCCGGGCCGCGTCCAGGCCGATCAGGCGGGGCACCAGGTGGTCGCGCAGGAGCGCGAGCACGGCGGTGCCGCCGGTCCCGATGGTGTACGAGTAACCGGTACCCTGCTGGCCGTCGGCCGTGCGGACCTCGACGAAAACCGTCTCCTGCTTGACGAACGCCTGCACCGCATCGGTGCGGACCGTCTCGACGGCGATATCGACCAGGTACGCCTCGGCATGCGTGATCGTGGACATCACTGGCACGTCAGGTACTCCGCTCGATGAGAACCAGCCCGACACAGGCCAGCACAGTGTGCTCAAGCCGGTCCACGAGGACATCTCGCAGCGTCGACCGTCGCGCCCAGCCGGCCGGCGCCGACCGCAGCGGCCTCCGCCTGCTCTGCGGCCGGCGCCGGCCGGCTGGGCGCAGTGTCACTTGCCGGCCTTGTACCCGTCGTAGTCCTTCTGGTTCAGTTCCAGGTACCGCTTCAAGCCGACGCCGTCGAGACCCTTGACGTAGGCGTCCCAGTCGGTGTCGATGTTCTTCGACCCCGTGATGAAGGCCAGCTGCCCCTGCGAGACATAGCTGTCGAGGTTGGTCTTCAGCGTGGCGATCTCGGCGCTGACACTCGGGTCGGTCCAGACCGAGACGGTCGGGAAGAACTGCGCCTTGTCATCGTGGCCCTCGTACAGCTTGGTTGCCTGGAACAACCGCCGCTCGTATCCGGCCTCGGCGTAGATGTCCATCGGGACCACGTTGGCGTTGCGGTAGGCGAGGGTCAGGTTGTACTGCGCCATCGAGTCCCAGGAGAGGTTCTTGGGCGCCTGCGTACCAGGCGTGCGCTTGTACAGCGGCTGGACACTGTTGTCGAGCGCGATGTCGCCGGCTCCCGGCTTGTTCCAGCCCACGCCCTCCGGACCCATCACCGCGATGTTGGTGCCCTCGGTCGTGTAGATGTAGTCGAGCATCTTGATCGCCGCGACCTGCGCCTCCTTGCTGGCCTTGTTGGTCAGCATGAAGGTGAAGGTGCTGGAGCTCGGGTAGTTCAGGCCGCTGTAGCTCTTACCGGACGGCCCGGTGAGCGGTGGCGCGGCGTCGTACTGCTTGTCACGGCCGTCCTTGGAGCCCAGCTGGACGAAGATGGCCGGGTGCAGGAGAGGCGACGAGCCGATCATGACGGCGTCGGGGTTGTTGCCGGTCGCCTGTAGTGCCTCGGCGTTCTGGGTGAACGAGGCCTGGTCGATCAAACCCTCCTGGAACAGCGAGTGGATGTACTTCAGGCCTTCGCGCCACTCCGGCGTGTTCACCGGAGTGCTGACCTTGTCGCCGTCGAGGGTGAGCAGCCCGAGACCGCCGTTGTTCGCACCGGCCGGCGGGTAGGCGAACCCGCCCATCAGGTAGTCGATCAGGTGGCCGTCCTGCACGTCGGCGGTCATCGGGATCTCGTCGGCCTTGCCGTTGCCGTTCGGGTCCTTGGTCTTGAACGCCCGCAGGACCGTACGCAGCTCCTCGGTGGTCTTCGGCATGGGCAGGTTCAGCTTCTTCAACCAGGCACTGTTGATCCACAACTTGTCCGGGTAACTGCAGTGGAAGCAGTCCGACCATTGCGGCAACGCGTAGATGTGCCCGTCGGGCGCAGTCGACATCTCCCTGAGCGTCTGGTTGGAGTCCAACGCCTTCTGGATGTTCGGCGCGTTGTCCTTGATCAGCTTCTCCAGCGGCACCGCGACGCCCTGCTTGCCCAGCTTCAGCACGTCGGCCTGGGAAAACCCGTCCACCCAGGGGATAAGCATGAACAGGTCCGGGTAGTCGCCGCTGGCGAGCGAGATCTGCCTCTTCTCCCTGGCCGGCCCCGCGTCGAACGTGGTGGTCTGCCAGCGGAACTGGATCTTGAACTTGTCACTCATCAACTTCGTGACCGGGTTGGTGTCCAGATTCAGGTCCGCGTTGGCGGGCGAGAACGTGTCGACGATGACCTTGCCGTCGGGGCCCATCTCGGCCTTGGGGGCGTCATTCTTGTTGTCGGAACTGCACCCCGCCACCGCCAGTGCCGCGGCGATCGTCAGTGCAGCGACTTTCCTGATAGAACGCATTTCTATGGTTCCTTCCAATCGCGAATTGCTATCCCTTGACGGCGCCGACCAGCACGCCCTTGGTGAAGTGGCGGGCGATGAACGGGTAGATGATCAGTACGGGCAGGCTCGACACGACGATGAGGGCGTACTTCAAGACGTTGGCGAGCTGCTGCTGTTGGAGCTGCTGCGCCACGTCCGTTGCGCCGACGTTGCGCTGGTTCAGGATGAGCATGTTCCTGAGCACGATCTGCAGTGGATATAGATCGGGATCCTTGAGATAGACCAGGGCGTCGAAGTAGGTGTTCCATTGGTAGATCGTGTACATCAGCACGAGGACGGCCAGCAGCGGCTTCGACAGCGGCAGCACTACCGACCGGAGAAACCGCAGCTCGCTCGCCCCGTCCAGCGTCGCCGCCTCATAGAGCTCGTCCGGGATCGAGTGAGCGAAGAAGGTGCGCGCGATGATCACCTGCCAGACGCCGATCGCGTTGGGGATCAGCAGCGCCCAGCGGGTGTTCAGCAGGCCGAGGTCCTGGACCACCATGTACGTCGGGATCAGGCCGCCCGAGAACAGCATCGTGAAGATCAGGACGGTCATCAGCACGTTGCGCCCGAAGAACGTCTTGCGCGACAACGGGTAGGCAATGGCCACGGTCAGCGTGACGCTGATCAGGGTGCCGGCGACGGCGTAGATCAGTGAGTTGTAGTACCCCCGCAGGACCTGCGGGTTGCTGAGAGCGACTTTGTAGGCGTGCAGCGAGAACTCGACCGGCCAGAACTTCACCCGGCCTGCGCTGACGGCGGTCGCGCTACTGAAGGAGCTGGCGACGATGTAGATCAACGGCAGCAGCACCAGCGCCAGCATCACGGCGAGCATGAGCGTGATGACGACCAGGAACACTCGGTCGCCGAACGGCTCGCGGACCTTCTTCGTGGCCGCCGGCTTCCGCCGCGGCCTGGACAGGGTTGCCATCGTCGGCGTGCTCATCGCCATAGTCCACTCCCGGTGATCCGCTTGGCAGCGAAGTTGACCAGCAGCAGCAGGCAGAGGTTGACCACCGAGTTGAACAGGCCGACGGCGGTCGCCATGCTGAAGTCCGCGTTGATCAGGCCGGTCTTGTAGACGTAGGTGGGGATGATCTCCGACTGCGCCAGGTTCAGATCGTTCTGCAGCAGGTAGGCCTTCTCGAATCCGATCGCCATCATGTTCCCCACGCCGAGGATCAGGACGATCACCGCGGTGGGCATGATTCCCGGCAGGTCGATGTGCCGGATCCGTTGCAGCCGGCTGGCACCGTCGATCTTGGCCGACTCGTGCAGCGCCGGATCGATGCCGGCGAGCGCCGCCATGTAGATGACGGCCGAGTAACCCGCGGTCTGCCAGACGTCGGACCAGACATAGATGTGCCGGAAGTAGTTCGGATCGCCGAGGAAGTTGATCGGCGCGATCCCGAACAGCCCGAGCCCGTCGTTCACGACGCCGAGCCGCGGCGACAGCACGAGGATCGTCATCGAGACCACCACGACGGTGGAGATGAAGTAGGGCGCGTAGGTGACCATCTGCACGGTGCGCTTGAACCAGCCGTTGCCGATCTCGTTCAGCGCGATGGCAAGCATGATCGGGATCGGGAAGCTCGCCAGCACCAGATAGAACGCCAGGATGAAGGTGTTCTCCAGCAGCGTGCCGAAAACCGGGTTGGTGAAGAACAGTTCGAAGTTCTTGAAGCCGATCCAGTCGCTGCCCCACGGCCCCTGGATGACGTTGTAGTCCTTGAACGCGATGACGGCGTTGCCGATCGGAATGTACTTGAAGATGACAAAGTACGCCAACGGCACGATCACCAGCAGGTACAGCTGCCAATGCAGCCGCCAGGATCGCTGCGCCTCGGCCCAGCGGCTACGCCGACGCGTGGGCGCGTTCCTGCGCCAAGGGGACCGGACCCGCAGCCGGGTCACGCCGGCCGGCGGACTCGGGCGCGGCGTGGTGATCGTCATCAGGCCACCCACAGGTCGTCGGTGGCGTCCAGGTCCCCACGGGGTACGCCCCGCGGCCGAACCGAGTCGTCCACTGGTCTGGTGCGGGTGATGGCACCCGGCTGCGGGATGTGCTCGACGTGCCTGCCGGCGGGGCTCGGCTTCGGACCGGGTGCGGCAGCCTGCGCCGGGACGTCGCTGGCGGCGGGCGTCGCGCCCAGCCGGGCGGCCAGCGCCGTTTGGCGGGTGCGGACGCGGCTCGCTCGCCCGGCGGAGAGGCCGCCGGGCTGCCCGGGGCTGCGTGACGGTGACCTCACAGTCACACCTCCTACTGGTGGGTGGGGGTGGTGCCGATTCGCGGTGTGGCCGGCCGGGGGCCGGATCGACGCGGGTGGGCCAGGGGACGACGAGCGACCGACGGCTCACCGCGGGACTCAGCTGGGCGCCGGGTTGCGGGTGGACCGGTGACGGTCCGGGGAAACATGGCCGAAACCTAGGCCCAATATTTAACTTCGTCAAGTATTGATTTAGGCTGGCGTGGGTCCTACTCTCGGCGGCACTCATCTGCGCGTCGCCCACCACCGCCGAGGACTTGATGCCCCCTGTGTTGTTCGATCCCGATCACCGCCTCTGGCTGTTGCGCGGCCCGACCACCGCGTACGCCATCCGGCTCGCCGACGACGACACCGTGCGACATGTCCACTGGGGAGCGACGCTGACGCTGACCGAGGCGGTGAAGGTTGCCGAGCGCATCTCCCCGGCGGCGAGCAGTTTCGAGGCGGTGGCCGCGGTGGACGAACTGGCGGTGGAGGGCGGCGCCCGCTTCGGACCACCCAGCCTGCTCGTGCGCTTCGCCGACGGCACCCGCGGCGTCCAGTGGCGGTACGCCGGCCACGACGTCGACGGCGGCCACCTGCGCATCCGGCTGCACGACCGGCACTACCCGCTGCGCCTCACCCTGCACTACCGGGTATGCGCCGACAGCGACGTGATCGAGCGGTGGACGACCGTCGAGAACCACGACGACCGCACCCCGATCACGGTGCTGCGCTGCGACTCCGCCGCCTGGGCGGCACCGCACCGGACGGACTACCGGGTGAGCCACCTCGTCGGCGGCTGGAACAGCGAGTTCCAGCTCCGACGCACCGACGTCGCCGTGGCCGAGACGGTCTTCACCAGCCGGCGCGGGGTGACCAGCCACCACGCCAATCCCTGGCTCGCCGTCGACGACGGCACGGCAGGCGAGGAGCACGGCGAGGTCTGGAGCACCGCGCTGGCCTGGAGCGGCAGCTGGCGAATCACCTTGCACCGGGACCCGGTCGGCCGCACGACCTGGACGGGCGGCTTCGGCCACGAAGGGCTGACCTGGTCGCTGGCCCCCGGCGAGGCGCTGGACACCCCGGTGTTCGCCGGCCTCTACACGGCGGGCGGATTCGGGGCCGCCAGCCGCGCCTGGCACGGGTACGTGCGCCGGCACGTGCTGTCCCACCCGAACGAGACGCGACCCGTGCTCTACAACTCGTGGGAGGCGACCGGGTTCGACGTGGACGAGGTCGGCCAGATCGCCCTGGCGGCGCGCGCCGCGAGCCTCGGCGTCGAGCTGTTCGTGATGGACGACGGTTGGTTCGGCGCCCGCACCGGCGACCACGTGGGCCTCGGCGACTGGGTGCCCAACCCGGTCCGATTCCCCAACGGGCTGCGCCCGCTCGCAGCGGAGGTGCGGCGGCTCGGCATGCGCTTCGGCCTGTGGGTGGAACCGGAGATGGTCAACCCGGACAGCGACCTCTACCGGGCGCACCCGGACTGGGTGCTGCACATGACCAACCGCGACCGCACCGAGCTGCGCAACCAGCTGGTGCTGAACCTCGGCCGGCCGGACACCGCCGAATGGACCCACGCCTGGCTCGACCGGCTGGTGGCCGCGCACGACATCGACTTCCTCAAGTGGGACGCCAACCGGCCGTTCACCGAGGCCGGGTGGCCCGGGCACGGCGATCCCGACCGGCTGTGGATCGAGCACACCCGCGCGGTCTACCGGATCATGGACCGGCTGCGGGCCGACCACCCGGGCCTGCGCATCGAGGCGTGCGCCGGCGGCGGCGGGCGGGCCGACCTGGGCATCCTGGCCCGTACCGACCAGGTGTGGACGTCGGACAACACCGACCCGGTCGACCGGATCGACATCCAGCACGGCTTCAGCCAGCTCTACCCCGCCCAGGTCATGGGCGCCTGGGTCACCGACAGCCCGAACGCGGCCACCGCCCGGGAGACTCCGCTGCGGTTCCGGTTCCACGTCGCCATGGCCGGCGTTCTGGGCATCGGCGGCGACCTCGCCGCGTGGACCGACGACGAGCTCAAGGAGGCCGTCGAGCTGATCGCCGCGTACAAGCGCATCCGGCCGGTCGTCCAGCACGGTACGGCCTACCGGCTGCGCGGCGACGGCACGCTGACCGCGGTGCAGTACGCCCACGGCGACGAGCACGTGGTGCTCGCCTGGTGCCCGACCCGCCCGTACGGCCACGCAACCGCCCCATTGCGGCTGACCGCAGTGCGGCCGGAGGTGGTGTACCGGGACACCGACACGGGGGCGACGTACGCGGGTGCCGTGCTGCTCGGTTCCGGCCTGCCCCTCGACCTGCCGTCAGGCGACCACGCCAGCACGCTCGTCCACCTGCGGCCGGTGGGCTGAGCCGGGGCTCAAGGCCGGATCCACGGATCAGGTTCGGGGCGGGCCGCGAGGCGCTGAACCTGCACCCGTCACCCCAACAGGTCTCGCAGCCAGCGCAACTGGATCGGTGGCTGGAACGTCGCGCCGCCCTCGTGCCCGTTGTACGGCCAGACCTGAAGCTCCTTCGGGCCCGCGTAATGGTTGTACGCGGCGAGCACGGTCGACGGTGGGCAGACGTCGTCCATCAACGCCACCGAGTACAGCGCTGGTGCGGTGGCCCGCGCCGCGAAGTTGACGCCGTCGAAGTAGCCCAGCGTGCGGAACACCTGCTCGATCCGGTCACGGTTCGTCGCGCAGAAGTCCGCCAGCTCCTGATACGGGTGCGAGTCGGTGATCTCGGTGGCGCGCCGGAAGTGGGTCAGGAACGGCAGGTCGATCAGCGCGGCCCGTACATGGCGGTGCAGGCCGGCGACCGCCTGCGCGATGCCGCCGCCCTGGCTGGCACCGGCGACGACGATCCGGGTGCGGTCCACGTCCGGGTGAGCGGCCGCCGCGTCCACCGCCCGCACCGCGTCGGTGAACAACCGGCGGTAGTAGTACTGCTCAGGATCCAGCACGCCGCGCGTCAGCAGACCGGAGTGCTGCGGCGTGTCGCCGCCAGGCAGGTCGGGGGTGTCGCCGTCGCCCTGCCCGCGGGAGTCCACCACGAGCACCGCGTACCCGGCCGCCGGCCACAGCAGCCACTCGTGGGGCCGGCCCCGGCCGCCGCCGTAGCCGATGAACTGCACGACGCACGGCAGCGGCCCGGCCACGTCCGCAGGGGCGAGGAACCAGGCGGCCACCCGCTGTCCCTCGTAGCCGCTGAACCGCGCGTCCTGCACCCGCACGCCAGGCAGCAACGCGTCGTACGGGGTGAACTCCGGCTTCAGCTCGTGCCGCGCCGCGTCGGACAGCGTCGCCCGCCAGAACGCGTCGAAGTCGTCCGGCTCGACGCGTTCCGGGCAGTAAGTGAGCAGCTCGGCGAGGGGTAGGTCGAACAGAGCCACGCTATGCCTTTCCGGTTCAGAGGGGCGACGAAGCAGGGCGGTGACGGGCGGATGAGTGCGACCGAGCGTAGAATTTCCCAAGACACGAAATCAATACTTGACGAAGTTAAATATTAAGCCTAGGTTTGGGCCATGTATCCCAAGGCGGACGTCGTCGCGCCCGCGGTAACCGCCGTCTTCACCGCGGTGCTGACCGAAGGACCACTCAGTCGGGTCCGGCTCGCTCGCCGGCTCGGGTTGTCCTCCGCCGCCGTCACCAAGGCCGCACGGCCACTCATCGAGATGGGCTACCTGCACGAACTGGCCGCGACCGAGCGGACGGGACCGGGTGCCGGGCGGCCGGCCAGCCCCCTGGCCGTCCGGGCCGACCGCGAGTTCTTCGTCGGCGTGAAGATCACCGCTGACGAGCTGATCGGCGTCGTCTGCGATCTGTGCGCGCAGGTGCGCACCGCGATCCACCGGCCGCTGACCGACCCCGACGTCGAGGCCGTCCTCACCGAGCTCGGCCACCTCGTCGACGAGCTGCTCGACAGCCCCGGTGGCTACCGGGCGCGCACCCGCCGACTGGGGCTCGCCGTCTCCGGCGACGTGGACCCCACCACCGGCCTGGTCCGGTATTCGCCATTTCTGCGGTGGCACAACGTGCCGCTGCGCGAACGCGCGGAAAAGCTCACCGGGCTCACGGTCACGGTCGAGAACGACGTGAAGGCGCTGACCACCGCCGAGCACTGGTTCGGCGAGGGCGTGGGCGCGGAGTCGTTCGCCCTCGTCACGGTGGGCACCGGCATCGGCTGTGGCCTGGTCATCGGCGGCCGGCTCGTCTCCGGCTCGCACGGCGTCGCCGGCGAGATCGGCCACATCGGCATCGACGCGAACGGCCCCACCTGCCACTGCGGCGGCCGCGGCTGCGTGGAGGCCATCGCCGGCACCGATGCCATCGTCGGACAGGCGCGGCAACGCTCCGGACGGCCGGAGCTCACCTTCGACGAAGCGGTGGATCTGGCACGCCGCGGCGATGAGCGCGTCGGCGCCGTCTTCGCCCGCGCCGGCAACGCGATCGGCTGCGGCATCGCCGCGGTCGCGAACCTGGTCGGGCCGGCCCGGATCGTCGTGTCCGGCGAAGGCCTGGCCGCCTACGACCTGTTCGAGACACACATCCGTGCGGGCTTCGAGCGCCAGGCCTTCGGCGCCGCCGCCGAGTGCCCGTTGTCGATCCGCCCGCTGCCCTTCGAGGAGTGGGCGCGTGGAGCGGCCACGGTGAGCATCCAGGCGCTCGTCGCTTCCTGAATCCGGCGTCAACTCCACCCCAGCCGGAGTGCCCCCGAACGTCCCCGAGGACCCGCCGTGCGCATCGCCCTGTTCATCACCTGCGTCAACGACCTCGCCTATCCGCAGACCGGCATCGCGGTCACCCGCATCCTGCGGCGACTCGGTCACACCGTCGAGTTCCCCGTCGCGCAGACCTGCTGCGGTCAGATGCACGCCAACACCGGGTACCGGGCGGAGGCGGTGCCGATGGTCCGCGGCTTCGCCGACACCTTCGACGGCTACGACGCTGTCGTCGCGCCGTCCGGCTCGTGCACCGCCATGATCCGCGACCAGTACCCTCGCCTGCACCCGGCTGCGGCCTCCGTCGCCGGCCGCACCTATGAACTCTCCGAGCTGCTCGTGGACGTCCTCGGCGTCACCGACGTCGGCGCCGCGTTCGCGGAGACGGTCACCTACCATCCGACCTGCCACGGCCTGCGGATGCTGCGGCTGGGCGACAAGCCGCTCACCCTGCTGCGCCACGTCCGGGGGATCCGCCTCGTCGAACTCGACGACGCCACCGAGTGCTGCGGCTTCGGCGGCACCTTCGCGCTGAAGAACGCTGCGGTGTCCACCGCGATGCTCGCCGACAAGTGCGCCCGGGTACGCGAGACGGGCGCGGCGGTGCTCGCGGCGGCGGACAACTCATGCCTGGCCCACATCGGCGGCGGCCTGGACCGCGCCCGCTCCGGCGTACGGGCGATGCACTACGCCGAGATCCTCGCCATGACGGGACACCACGCATGAGCCACCCCGCCACCCCGGCCGGAGTTCCGTCCACCGGCGGTGGCCGCATCCGCGCCCCGCTGCCGTTCCCTACCGCCGCCCGAAGCGCGGTCGCCGACGACCAGCTGCGCGCCAACCTGCACCGGGCCACCCGCACGATCCGCGGCAAACGGGCCCGGGCCGTCGACGAGGTCCCGGACTGGGCGGCGTTGCGCGATGCCGGGGCGGCGATCAAGGCCGATGTGCAGCGGCGGCTGCCCGAGCTGCTGGAGCGGTTCGAGGCGGCGGCCACGGCCGCCGGCGCCCGGGTGCACTGGGCCCGGGACGCGGCCGAGGCATGCCGGATCGTGGTCGAGCTGACCCGCGCGGCCGGCGCCGACGAGGTGGTGAAGGTCAAGTCCATGGCCACCCAGGAGATCGAGCTCAATGAGGCCCTGGCGGCGGCCGGCATCGCCGCCCACGAGACCGACCTCGCCGAGCTGATCGTGCAGCTCGGCGACGACACCCCGTCACACATCCTGGTGCCCGCGATCCACTACAACCGGACGCAGATCCGGGACATCTTCCGCCGCCGGATGGCCGACGCGCCCGCCGACCTGGGCGCGGAGCCGCGGGAGCTGGCCGAGGCGGCCCGCCTGCACCTGCGGCGCCGGTTCCTGGAGGCGAAGGTCGCCGTGTCCGGGGCGAACTTCGCGGTCGCCGACACGGGCACCCTGGTCGTGGTGGAGTCCGAGGGCAACGGGCGGATGTGCCTCACCCTGCCGCAGACCCTGATCAGCGTCGTCGGTGTCGAGAAGCTGGTGCCGGGCTTCGCCGATCTGGAGGTCTTCCTGCAACTGCTCCCGCGCTCCTCGACCGGCGAGCGGATGAACCCCTACACCTCGATGTGGACGGGGGTCACCCCGGGCGACGGCCCGCAGGACGTGCACGTGGTGCTCGTCGACAACGGACGTTCGGCGGTGCTGGCGGATCCGGTCGGCCGGTCGGCGCTGTCCTGCATCCGTTGCTCCGCCTGCCTCAACGTCTGCCCCGTCTATGGGCGGGCCGGTGGGCACGCGTACGGATCGGTGTATCCGGGGCCGATCGGGGCGATCCTGTCTCCGCAGCTGACCGGGGTGGCCGACAACGCGTCGCTGCCGTTCGCGTCCACGCTCTGCGGCGCCTGCGCCGACGTCTGCCCAGTCAAGATCGACATACCGGAGATCCTCGTCCACCTGCGTCAACAGGCACCGCACCCGGTGGCGGAGCGGACAGCCATGCGTACCCTCTCGTGGATCATGCGCAGCCCACGACGGTGGGCCCTCGCGTTGCGGGTTGCCCGCCGCGCTGCCGGCCCCCTGGGCGCCTGGCGGCATCGGCGGACCGGGACGCGCACCCTACGCCGGCTGCCCTGGCCGGCGTCGGCGTGGACGCGGTCGCGCGACGCCCCGCTGCCCGCGCCGCAGACCTTCCGTGAATGGTGGGAAAAGCAGTGACCGCCCGAGCCGAGGTCCTCGCCCGCCTGCGGGCGGCGCTGGTCGACGCACCGACGCCGGTCGACGTGCCGCGCCACTATCGCCGCGTCGCCGAGTCCGTCGATCTGGTCGAGCTGTTCGTCGACCGGCTGGTGGACTACCGCGCGGTGGTCCACCACGGTTTCGATGCTCTCCCGCGTCTGCTGGCCGGCGTCGACCGGCTCGCGGTGCCCGACGACATCCCCGGGCACTGGCTGACCGGCTTCGCCGGGCAGGTCCGCCGGGACACACCCCCGCTGTCGCCGGCCGACCTCGACGGCATGGACGCCGTACTGACCGGCTGCGCGGTAGCGGTGGCCGACACCGGCACCATCGTGCTGGACGCCGGTCAAGCCCAGGGACGCCGGGTGCTGACGCTCGTTCCCGACCGGCACATCTGTGTCGTCCGGACCGGCCAGATCGTGGGCCTGGTGCCCGAGGCCGTCGCCCGGCTCGACCCGCGCGCGCCGCAGACCTGGATCTCCGGCCCGTCGGCGACCAGCGACATCGAGCTGGACCGGGTGGAGGGGGTGCACGGGCCCCGCCGACTGGAGGTCGTCCTGATCCCCGACGACGACGTGATCGCATCCGGCCGCTGACCGAAGTCACGCCGGGGCCCGGGCCCCGGCCGCGCTTCAGATCCGGTTCTCCGCCAATCGGCGGATAGCCGAGGCTGCGGCGCCGCGTGCCCAGTCCTCAAAGGTGTGCGGGCGCGTGACGATCCGGCAGCGGCTCGCCGCGCCGAATGCGTGCTCGGCGTACGCCGCACGCAGGTGTTCCTCGAAGAGGTCGAAGTCGCTCACCGCCTCGCCGCCGATGATGACGAGTTCGGGCCCGGCGAGGTTCACCAGTGTCGCGATCGCCGTGCCGATCACGGTCGCTGCCTGCTCGAACGTCCGGACGGCGATGGGGTCGCCGCGGTGCGCCAGGTCGAGGACCTCGTCGATCGACAGATCCTTGCCGTGGCCTCGGGAGACCTCGGCGACGATGGCGGGGGTGCCTGCGACCGCCTCGACGCAGCCGCGGCGACCACAGGGGCAGATCCGGTCCGGCGAGGTCAGCGGGAGGTGCCCGATCTCGCCCGCGACGCCGTAGGCGCCTTCGACGACCGCCCCGTTGACGTGTATGCCGCTGCCGATGCCGCGGCCGATCGTGACGATCGCGAAGGAAGCGGTGCCCACGCCCACGCCGAACCAGTGCTCCCCGATCGTGAGGGCGCGAACGTCGTTCTCGACCAGCACGTCGCGGTCGAGGCGGCCGGTGAGGATCTTCCCGAGCGGCACATCGGTCCAGCCCATGATCGCAGACTCGCGGACGATGCCGCTGTGCGCGTCGACGTCGCCGGAGACGGTGACCCCGACGGCGCAGATGCGTTCGGCTCGCACGCCGAGCAGGTCTACGAGTGTGGTCCCGGTCGCCTCGATGGCGTCGACGACGATGTCGAGGTTGGTGGAACGGAGCGGACGCCGGTCGCTGGCCAGGATGCTCGTCGTCAGATCGGTCGCCACGCCGACGATTTCGTCGGCGTTGACCTTGATGCCGACGAAGACCAGCGCATCGGGAACGACCATGACCGGGTTCGCCGGCCGCCCTGGCTGCCCGTCGCGCTGCGACTCGAGCTGGTCGGAGACGAGGCCGGCCCCGATGAGCGGCGCGACCGCCTTCGTGACCGCCGCTTGCGAGAGGCCCGTGAGCCGGGCGATGTCGATGCGGGTGATCGGGCCTCGCGTGAGGATGCTCTTGAAGACCTCGGCCGCCGCCGCGGAGGCCCCTCGGAGCAGCGAGACTGCGGCGGCTGCTTCGTTCATTCCCGGGATCCCTCTTGCTTGGACGCCGGCCAGGGCGTGGTAACGCGTCGATCGGACACTACGGTAGTCAGCGAGCGGGGCGGAGCCGGCGCCGTCACTGACGCCCGGTTGGGTGGGTGTGGTGGGTCTGATGTGCCGGCGCGTTCATACGCCCGGCGGCGAAGGCCGGCGGGTGCGCCGATGGCGCTGACGCTGTCGGCGAAGATGCGATGTCCAGGTCGGCGCGGGGTGGTCGGACGGCCGTAGCGTGACCTCGCCGTGTGCCGGGAGCTCGAATTCGAGCAGCCGGTCGCCGTGCTCGACGACGATCCGGTGCGGGGCGCCGCGAACGTCGCGGATCACGGCGGTCTCGACGGCGCTGTCCGCCCAGGCGAGGTCGACCTCGAGTCCGCCGCGTGCGCGCAACCCCGCTACCCGGCCGCAGGGCCATTCCGCGGGCAGTGCGGGCAGCAGCCGGATGCGGCCGTGGTGGCTCTGCACGAGCATCTCGGCGATCCCCGCCGTGAACCCGTAATTGCCGTCGATCTGGAAGGGCGGGTGCGTGCTGAACAGGTTCGGCAGGAGCCCGCCCCACTCGGATCCGTCGACGGGGGCGAGCCTGCGGTGGTCACGGTCGAATGCGGTGATCGCCTCGAGCAGTAGTGCTCGGGCTTCGGCGGCGTCGCCGAGCCGGGCTCGAAGCGCGATCTTCCACGCCCACGACCAGCCCATCGCCCCGGGTCCGCGGGCGTCGAGGAAGCGGCGCGCCGCTTCGGCGAGCTCGGGCGTGCGGACGGGGTCGATGAGACCGAGCGGGTAGAGCGCGACGAGCGGAGACATGTGCCGATGGTGCGGGTCCTCGTCCGCGACATCCGTCGACCATTCGCGCAGCCGGCCGTCGGGGCCGACCTCGAGCTCGGGGAGCCGTTCGAGGGCGGCGGCGAGGTCGACGTCGAGCGGGTCGTCGAGGCCGAGCACGGCGATGGCCGAGCGGGCGCGCTCGAACAGCGCTCGGATGAGGGCGATGTCCGTCGTCGTCGAGACGCTGAGCGCTTCGGGCCGTCCATCGGGGCCGACGAACAGGTTCTCGGGCGAGGTCGACGGGATGGTGCGCAGCTGGCCGGTCACGGGGTCGTCGACGAGCCAGTCGAGGCAGAACAGCGCTGCCCCGCGCATGAGCGGCCATACGGTGTGCTCGAGCAGTTTGAGGTCGCCCGTGAACTCGTAATGGTCCCAGAGGTTGTGGGTGAGCCAGACGCCGCCCATCATCCAGATCGCCCAGCTCGGGCCGCCGTGACCCATGCCGACCGGCAGGCTCCAGCCCCAGAGGTCGCTGTTGTGGTGGGCGACCCAGCCGCGGGCGCCGTAGAGGCGGGCCGCGGCGTCGGAGCCGGTGCTCGCGATCCGCCGCACGAGTGCGATCAGCGGGTCGGTCGAATCGTCGAGTCCGACCACCGGTGCCGCCCAGTAGTTCATCTGCGTGTTGATGTTGATCGTGTAGTTGGACGACCAGGGCGGTCTGAGCTCGTCGTTCCAGATCCCCTGCAGGTTCGCGGCGGGATTGCCCGAGCGAGACGACGCTGCGAGCAGGTAGCGGCCGTACTCGGCGAGCACGGTCGCCCGGAGGCCCTCGTCGTCGCCCTGGAGGATGTCGCGCTCGACGTCCCAGGTGCCGGCCCGCCGACCGCCGATCGCGAAGCGCGCCCCCGAGGCATGGTCCCGCACGTCCGCGAGGTGCTCGGAGAACCGCTCGTCCGCCGTCTCCCGCAGGGCGGCCGTCGCGTTCGAGTGCGCGCGCTCCCGGATCTCCTCGCGGGAGGAGCTGCGCCAGTCGGCGCCGTCAGGGTCGGCCCACCACGATGCGGCCCGGCTCGACGTGGAAAGAGCGATCAGCAGCCGGCTCGCCCCGCGGATCCGCAGCGTGTCGCCGACGGGACCCTCGGTTCCGTCGCTTCGCACCGCGAGCGCCGCGACCGCGAAGTGGTCGAAGCCGTCGGCTTCACCGGAGAGGAAGCGATGAGCCGGCTCCACGGCCGTTTCGTGCAGGGGGGCACCGTCGATCGGCGCGACCACGTCGAGGGTGATGCCGGTCGCGGCGGTGTCGCGTCCCGCCTCGCGCAGGCGCGCCGACAGGCGTATGTCGACGTCGAGCACCGGCCGGTCGGCGAGGTACTCGACGAACAGGCAACCGGCAGGCGCGGAGACGAAGGTGCGGCGCGTGGCGGCGGCGCCGTCGATCACGAGCGATTCGGCCACGTGCGCCTCGTCGAGGTCGAGGATGCGGGCGGGCCGGCCTTCCGCGACGGCCGCGCCGCGCGTCTCGAGCTCCAGATCGACGAACGGCAGGAACTCCTGGGAGTACGGGCCCTGGAAACTCATGAGGAGCGCTTCGGCACGTCGGAGGTCTCCGGCGTCGATCGCCGACCGGATCTCGGCGAGGCGTTCGGGTCCGGCTCCGTGCGCCACGAGATCGGCGAGCGCATCGGCCGGCGCGTCGGGGTGACCCGACCAGATGGTCGCGTCGTTGACCTGGATGCGCGTCTGAGCGCCGCCGAAGACCATCGCACCGATGCGGCCGTTGCCGAGGGGCGTGGCCTCCACCCACTCGCGTGCGGGCTGCCGCCAGGCGAGGCGGAGCGTCTCGGCCATCAGTTGATTCCCGCGCCGAGCGAGCACCAGAAGAACTGGTCGCCTGCGGGCTTCACGTGGTTGCCGAAGCCGACCCAGCTGGGCCGGGTGAGGACCTTGTAGCCGGCGAAGCTCAAGTAGAGGCCGCGGAGCGTCGGGTACACCGCGAAGACGGCGAAGCCGACGAACGAGGGCGCGATGAGCGCCCAGGCGAGCCGTGCGTCCCCGCAGTGGGCCGGGGAGCTCGCGTTGATCGGGCGGCGCGGCGTCTTACGCCGCATCGCCTGTAGCGGTGGCCGCGTTTCGCGAGCCGTTGATTTCCAGAGCGCCATTGGTCTTCCTGCTCCCGCATGTTCGACCTGTCGCGCGGTGCTCGACGGCAGGTGCCCGACTCCCCCTGCGCTTGCCGCGACAGCGTAGACATGATTAATTTACGGCGTCAAGTAACTTCCCTGTAGCCGTCCACGGAGGCTGTGACCCATGCTTTCCGGCGCCGAAGCCGTACTCACCCTGCGTGCCGGAGGCACCGCCTTCATCGTCGAGGTGCGCCATCCCACCCCCCGAGTCCTCCACTGGGGGGCGGATCTCGGAGACCCGACGGACGGCCGCGACGAGGAGCTTCGGCTCACCGCCGAACCCGCCATCCTCAACAACTCGCCCGACGAACCCAGGGTCCTGTCCGTGTGGCCGAGCGAGTACGACGGCTGGTCGGGCACCACCGCGCAGTCGGGGAACGCGGCGGGGTACGCGACGACCCCGCGGCCCCTGCTCGAGTCGCATCGCATCGACGTCCCGGGCGACGGCGTCGGCGGCAGCATCGAGTTCCGATTCGTCGACCGGGTGACGGCGCTTCGGTCCACCGTCGTCTACGAACTGGACCGTTTCGGCGTGCTCGCCGTTCGGATGAGCATCGAACGCGACGCGGCCCTCAACGCGTCGACCGGTGGCGCGCCGTACACGCTCGACGGCCTCCTCGCGCTCATGCCCGTGCCCGAACGGGCGACCGAGCTGCTCGACTTCACCGGGAAGTGGTGCCGTGAGCGCGCGCCGCAG
Organism: Micromonospora sp. GCM10011541; assembly: GCF_042650725.1. Taxonomy (NCBI): domain Bacteria; kingdom Bacillati; phylum Actinomycetota; class Actinomycetes; order Micromonosporales; family Micromonosporaceae; genus Micromonospora; species Micromonospora sp. GCM10011541. The sequence continues at coordinate 16,166 of NZ_JBHSBP010000031.1, read as the reverse complement.
CGCACGCCGTTCGGGTTCGGCACGCACGTGCGCGCCGCGCATCGCGGCAAGCCCGGGCACGACTCGCCCTACCTCCTCGTCGCGGGGACGCAGTCGTTCGGCTTCGGCCACGGCGAGGTCTGGGCGATGCACCTGGCGTGGAGCGGCGAGCAGCGCTACCTCGCCGAACGCCTCCCCGAAGGAGCCGGCGCCTTCTCCGCCGTCATCGGCGCGGGTGAGTCCCTGCACTCGGGCGAGGTCATCCTCGCCGACGGGGACCGCTACGAGGCGCCGACGGTCCTGTTCATCTGGTCGGATGCCGGCACCGACGGCGTCGCGGATCGCCTGCACCGCCGACTGCGCAGCCGGCCGAGCCATCCCTCGACGCCGCGACCGCTGGTGCTGAACACCTGGGAGGCCGTCTACTTCGACCACGACCTCGACCGGCTCACCCAGCTCGTGAAACGAGCCGCCGAGGTGGGCGTCGAGCGGATCGTGCTCGACGACGGCTGGTTCCATCGGCGCCGCGCGGCCGACGCCGGCCTCGGCGACTGGTTCGTCGACCGCGACGTGTGGCCCGACGGCCTTGGCCCGTTCGTCGAGGTCGTGCGTTCCCACGGCCTGCAGTTCGGGCTCTGGTTCGAGCCAGAGATGGTCAACCTCGACTCGGCGCTCGCCGAACGGCATCCGGATTGGATCCTCGGGCCGAGCGCCGGTCTCGGGTCGAGTTCAAGGCAGCAGTACGTGCTCGACATCGCCCGCCCCGAGGCGTACGAATACCTGCTGACCCGCATCGACGCTCTCGTCCGGGAGCACTCGATCGACTATCTCAAGTGGGACCACAACCGCGACCTGCTCGAGGCGGTCAGCCGCGAGGCGAGCGGCGACCGGCCGAACGTCCGCCGGCAGACGCTCGCGCTCTACCGGCTGCTCGACGAGCTGCGCGAACGGCACCCGGGCCTGGAGATCGAGACGTGTTCCGGCGGCGGCGGGCGTGTCGATCTCGGCATCCTCGACCGCACCGATCGGGTGTGGGCCTCGGACTGCAATGACCCGGTGGAACGTGTGCAGATCGAGCGGTGGACGCGGGCACTCGTGCCGCCGGAACTCATCGGCTCGCACGTCGGACCGGCCCGGGCCCACACCACCTCCCGCACCACCGACCTGTCGTTCCGGCTCGTCGCGTCGCTCACGGCGCACGCGGGTATCGAGCAGGACCTCACCGTCGCGAGCGACGACGAACTCGCGACCATCGCCGCGTGGTCGCAGATGTACCGCGAGTTCCGCCCGTTCCTCCACACGGGGCGGGTCGTCAACGCCGACCTCGCTGACGACGCGACCGCGCTCTACGGCACCGTCGCCCGCGACGGCTCGAGGGCCTTGTTCACCTGGGTGCGGTTCCAGACCTCCGCGGCCGGCCAGTCCGGCCGGGTCCGCTTCCCCGGACTCGACCGCACCGCCCGCTACCGAGTCGTCATCCGAGAGGAACTCGGCGCGGCGAGCCGGCATCAGGGGCGAGACCCCGAGTGGGTGGCCCGAGCCGCCGAACACCCGATCGAACTCTCCGGCGCCGTGCTCGCGGGGGCCGGCGTTCCCATGCCGACGCTCAATCCGCAGCAGGCGATGCTCATCGACATCGGAAGGATCTCATGAACCAGCCGACCATCCTCTTCGCCGGCGACAGCGTCACCGACTGCGGGCGGCGTGAAGACTCAGCCGGGCTCGGAGACGGATACGTCCTCCGGATCGCTGAGACCCTGGGGGGCGAGGCGCACTGGCTCAACCGCGGGATCAGCGGCGATCGGAGCCGCGATCTCCGCGAGCGGTGGGTCCGAGATGTGCTGGTGGCGCGGCCGGCGCTCGTTAGCGTGCTCGTCGGCGTCAACGACACCTGGCGACGCTACGACAGCGACGACCCGACCCCGGCGGCGGACTTCGAGGCGAACTGTCGCGCGCTGCTCGAGCCACTCGCCGCCGACCGCGTCGGACTCGTGCTCATCGAGCCCTTCCTGCTCCCGGTGCGGGCGGAGCAGGTCGCCTGGCGTGAGGACCTCGAACCGAAGATCGCGATAGTGCGGAGCCTCGCGCGGGAGTATGACGCCGCGCTCGTGCCGGCGGACGCGGCCCTCAACGCCGTCGGCGACGCAGCTGGACTCGCGCCCGACGGCGTGCATCCAAGTCATCGCGGTCACGAGGTGCTCGCGGCGCTGTGGCTTGAACACGCGGCTTCCCAGTTGACGGCGGTGCTCCGACGTTGAGGTGACGAGCCGCCCCGCCGCCTCCGGCAGGGCCGTCCCTGTTCGGGGGCCGGCCCCACCCACGCCTGGCGGCCGGACCGTAGCCGGTCCGGGCGCCAGGCGTGGGTGGGGTCAGGACTTGGACAGGGTCACGATCGACGTGTCGTCGACCGTGACGGAGTCGCCGTACTCGTTGTAGTAGGCGGTCGCCTGGGTGCTGACCTCGGCGTCGCCCTTCCCGAACGGCGTGGTGCCATTCGGCGTGGCCGAGGCCGTCCACTCCACCGCCGTACCCGGCGTGCAGTTCACCAGGGCACCAAAGGTGCCGCGGACCAGCTCCTTCTTGACCACCTGGAAGACGGCGCCGGTGAGCGATACGGACGCAGGCTGGTCGCACGTCACGGTGCCGTGCACCATCGCTTTGCCGCTCACCGCACTGGCTGTGCCGTCGCTGGCGACGGCGAGCTGAAGGTCCAGGGCGGCCATGGTCTCGGCCTGTGCCGGCGCCACAGTGGCCAGTCCAGCGAGCACACCGGTGATCGACAAGGCGGCCGCGACGGCCGCCCTGCGCCATTGTCTTTGCATCCCCGTTTCCTCTCTGTGCGACAAACAGCCGCCCGGGCGGTTTCCCGGAGACAGATGTCCGGCAATTACCGCATGTCTCACCGATCCTGTTGCACCCTGGCGGCATACTCCCCCAAATGGTGTCAACGACGGTGACCGGACGGCCGCGCCGTTGGCGACCGGCGGCGAGAGGAGGAGCAGAGATCGAGGAGCGGGTTCGGCAGATCCACCGCTGGCTGTCCATCGCCTTTACTTCTTGATGTAGTCGGCCCGCCGGTCCGCATCCTCCTTCGTCGCGAACACCTCGACCACCAAGCCGCGGTCGGTGACATCGACGTACGGCCTAGGGTGGGCGGCATGGCAACCCCTGCCCCCTCGACCGACGGCTTCGCGGCCCAGAATCCGCTCACCCTGCTCACGCTGGACGAACTCCGGCAGCGCAGCAGTGTGAAGTGGCGCATGCACCCGCCCGACGTGCTCCCCCTCTGGGTCGCCGAGCAGGACGTACCCCTCGCTCCTCCCGTGGCCGACGCGCTCCGCCGCGCGATCGACCTCGGTGACACCGGTTACGCGCACGGGACGGCGTACGCCGAGGCGCTCGGCGAGTTCGCCGCCCGGCGCTGGGGCTGGCACGACTTCCGCGTCGACCACACCAGGGTCGTACCGGACGTGATGATGGGCGTCGTCGAGGCACTCCGGCTCGTGACCGACCCTGGAGACGCGGTGGTGGTCTGCTCCCCCGTCTACCCGCCCTTCTACGCCTTCGTCAGCCACGCCGGCCGGCAGGTGATCGAAGCCCCGCTCGGACCCGACCTGCGGATGGACCCCGCCGCTCTCGACGAGGCCTTCCGCCGGGCCCGGGCCTGCGGCCGCCGGCCGGCGTTCCTGCTGTGCAACCCGCACAACCCGACCGGCGTCGTCCACCGCCGTGACGAGCTCGAGGCCGTCGCCGAACTGGCCGGCCGGCACGGCCTGCGGGTGATCTCCGACGAGATCCACGCCCCCCTGGTACTGCCCGGGACGCACTTCACTCCGTACCTCACGGTGGCCGGCGCCCAGAACGCGTTCGCCCTGGCCTCCGCCTCCAAGGCGTGGAACCTCGCCGGCCTCAAGGCGGCGCTCGCGGTCGCCGGGCCGCAGGCCGCCGCCGACCTCGAGCGCATGCCGGAGGAGGTCAGCCACGGGCCCAGCCACCTGGGCGTCATCGCGCACACCGCCGCGTTCCGCGCCGGCGGGCCGTGGCTCGACCTCCTCCTCGACGGCCTCGACGGCAACCGCACGCTGCTGGCGAAGCACCTCCCGTCCGTCAAATTCCACCGCCCCGAGGGCACCTACCTCGCCTGGCTGGACTGCACGGGCCTGGGCATCGCCACCGAGCAGCCGGACGGCGAACCCGGCGTGGCCAGCGACGTCGCCGGGCCCGCGAAGATGTTCCTCGACCGCGCGCGGGTCGCCCTCAGCTCCGGGCACGTCTTCGGCAGCGGCGGGGCAGGCTTCGTACGACTCAACTTCGCCACCTCACCCACGATCCTCACCGACGCCGTCACCCGCATGGGCCGGGCAGTCGACGCGCACCACTCGTCGACGGGCTGAGCCCGCGGTCCCGGCACGTGCCGTCGCTGCCGTTCGCACCCGCCTGACGAGAGGCGTGGGCAGCCAAAAAGTTTTGTTCGGTTCCTACAAATGGTGCCGCCTCGGGTTCGGTGGTTACGACATGGCGCTGCCAGCCGGCAGGCGGAAAGGTGATCACTGCCGGAGGCCGGGGTCTCGCGGCGCGTACATCGTGGGTCTACCGGAGGGGTCGTTCGGGTGTTCAGCCGTGTCGCCATCGTCAACCGTGGTGAGGCCGCGATGCGGCTCATCCACGCGGTCCGAGAGCTGGCCGCGGAGACCGGGGCCCGGATCGAGACCGTCGCCCTGTACACCGACGTCGACCGCACCGCCACGTTCGTGCGTGAGGCGGACATCGCCTACGATCTCGGTCCCGCGTCCGCGCGCCCGTACCTGGACCTGAAGGTGCTGGAGCGCGCGTTGGTGGAGACCGGGGCCGACGCCGCGTGGGTCGGCTGGGGCTTCGTCGCAGAGGACCCGGCGTTCGCGGAGCTGTGCGAGAAGGTCGGGGTCACCTTCGTCGGGCCGAGCGCGGAGGCCATGCGCAAGCTCGGTGACAAGATCGGCGCGAAGCTGATCGCCGAGGAGGTCGGCGTGCCGGTCGCGCCGTGGAGCCGTGGCGCGGTCGAGACCCTGGACGCCGCGCTGGCGGCGGCGACCGAGATCGGCTATCCGCTGATGCTGAAGGCGACTGCGGGCGGCGGCGGGCGCGGTATCCGCGTGATCACGAACGCGGCCGAACTCGCCGACGCGTACGAGCGCACCAGCCAGGAGGCGGCGCGGGCGTTCGGCAGCGGCGTCGTGTTCCTGGAGCGCCTGGTCACCGGTGCCCGGCACGTCGAGGTCCAGGTGATCGCCGACGGCCAGGGCACTGCGTGGGCGCTCGGTGTCCGTGACTGTTCGGTGCAACGTCGCAACCAGAAGGTCATCGAGGAGTCGGCGTCGCCGGTGCTCAGCCCGGCGCAGGTCGCCGAGCTCAAGGCGTCGGCGGAACGGCTGGCCGTCGCGGTCGGTTACCGGGGTGCGGCGACCGTCGAGTTCCTCTACCACCCTGGCGACCGGCTGTTCGCGTTCCTCGAGGTCAACACCCGCCTGCAGGTCGAGCACCCGATCACGGAGTCGACGACCGGGTTCGACCTGGTCAAGGCGCAGCTGCACGTCGCCGCGGGCGGGCGGCTCGAAGGCGAGCCGCCGGTGGAGCGCGGGCACGCCATCGAGGCCCGGCTGAACGCCGAGGACCCTGACCGCGACTTCGCGCCCTCCCCGGGCCGCATCGCTCGGCTGGACCTGCCCGCCGGGCCGGGCATCCGGGTGGACACCGGCGTCAGCGAGGGTGACACCATCCCCGCCGACTTCGACTCGATGATCGCGAAGATCATCGCCTACGGTCGCGACCGCGACGAGGCGCTCGGCAGGCTGCGCCGGGCGATGGCGAACACCACGGTGATCATCGAGGGCGGCGCGACGAACAAGAGTTTCGTACTCGACCTGCTCGACCAGCCCGAGGTGATCGACGCGAGCGCGGACACCGGCTGGATCGACCGCGTCCGCGGCGCGGGCAGGCTCGTCGCGCAGCGGCACTCCGCCGTCGCGCTGGCGGCCGCCGCCATCGAGGCGTACGAGGAGGAGGAACGCATCGAGCGGCAGCGGCTGCTGTCGACGGCGTTCGGCGGGCGCCCGCAGGTGCAGCACAAGAGTGGCCGACCGCTGGACCTCAAGCTGCGCGGCGTCAGCTATCGGGTGCGGGTGGCGCGGGTCGGCGCGCACCGGTTCCGCGTCGGCATCGAAGCGGGCGCGGCCGTCCGCACCGCCGACGTCGAGCTTGACCGTTTCGACCGGCACACCGGGCAGATCGTCGTCAACGGCGTCCGGTACCGCCTGCTCACCGGGACGCACGGGCCGATCCATCTGGTCGAGGTGGACGGCGTGACGCACCGGGTCGGCCGCGACGAGGGCGGCGTCGTCCGCTCACCCATGCCCGCACTGGTCGTCGCCACGCCGTTGGAGGTCGGCGCCGAGGTCGAGGCGGGCGCGCCGGTGCTGGTGCTGGAGGCCATGAAGATGGAGACGGTGCTGCGGGCGCCGTTCAAGGCGCGGCTGAAGGAATGCGCCGTCTCCGTGGGGAGCCAGGTGGAGGCCGGCGCCCCGTTGCTGCGGCTGGAGCCGCTGGCCGAGGAGGCCGACGAGGCCGCGAACGGCCCCGCCGCCGCGTCCGTCGAGCTGGACCTGCCCGCCGCGCCCGCGGAGATCCCGGCGCGCAAGCGCGCCATGCGCGGCCAGGAGGACCTGCGCGGCCTGCTGCTCGGCTTCGACGTGGACCCGCACGACGACCGTCGGGTGCTCGACGACTACCTCGCCGCGCGTCGGGCGGCAACCGAGGACGGCCACCGGCCGCTGGCCGAGGAACTCGACCTCGTCAACGTGTTCGCCGACCTCACCGAGCTGAGCCGCAACCGGCCCACGGGCGAGGACGGCGGCGGCGACGCCCACGTGCACAGCGCCCGCGAGTACTTCCACACCTACCTGCAGAGCCTCGACGTCGAGCGAGCCGGACTGCCGAGTTCGTTCCAGGCGAAGCTCGCCAAGGCGCTCGGGCACTACGGGGTCACCGACCTGGAGCGCTCCCCCGAGCTCGAAGCCGCCGTGTTCCGGATCTTCCTCGCCCAGCAACGCGCGTCCGCCGACGCCACGGTCGTCGCGACGCTGCTGCGCGCGTGGTTGCGGGAGTCGCCGCCGGACGAGACGCTGCGCGAGCCGGCGGGCCTCGCGCTGGAGCGGCTGGTGGCCGCGACGCAGGTCCGTTTCCCCGTGGTCGCCGACCTCGCCCGCGGCGTGGTGTTCGCCTGGTTCGCCCAACCGCTGCTGCGCCGCAATCGCGCCCGCGTCTACGCCGAGGTCCGCAAGCACCAGCGCCACCTGGACGCGCACCCGGACGCGCCGGACCGCCCCGAGCGCATCGCCGCGATGGTACGCAGCACCGAGCCGTTGGTTCGGCTGCTCGGCCAGCGGCTCGTCCGCGACCACCTCGACAACGCGGTCATGCTGGAGGTACTGACCCGGCGGTACTACGGCAACAAGGGGCTCACCAGCGTCGGCATCCGTGAGGTCGCGGGCTGCACGTTCGTGGTCGCCGAGCGCGCGGACTCCAGCGTGGTCTCCGCCGCGGTGAGCTTCGACGCGCTGGGCGGCGCGCTGCACGGGCTCGCCGAACTCGCCGGCGGCGAGGATGCCGTCGACGCCGACATCTACCTCGCCTGGGAGAGCCAGCCGCAGGACTTCGACGCGATGGCCACCGCGTTGCTCGAGGTCATCAACGCGCACCCGCTGCCGCACCAGGTCCGCAGAGTCACCACCACCGTCGCGGGTCGCGGCGGAGCGGTGATGCACCACCACTTCACGTTCCGCCCGTCGGGCGCCGGGATGGCCGAGGAGCGGCTGATCCGCGGCCTGCACCCGTACATCGCGCAGCGGATGCAGCTGGAGCGGCTGCGCAAGTTCGACCTGACCCGGCTGCCGTCGTCGGACGAGGAGGTCTACCTCTTCCAGTGCGTGGCGCGGGAGAACCCGTCCGACGAGCGTCTCGTCGCGTTCGCGCAGGTGCGCGACCTGACCGCGCTGCGCGAGCACGACGGCCGGCTGGTCGCGCTGCCGACGACCGAGGACACAGTCGCCGCCTGCCTCGACTCGATCCGCCGCGCGCAGTCCCGGCGACCGTCGAAGACCCGCTTCAACACCAACCGGATCGTGATCTACGTGTGGCCGCCGAGCGACCTCACTCGGGAGGAGATGGAGATGATCGCCGGGCGCGTGCGCCCGACGACCGTCGGCGCCGGGCTGGAGGAGATCCTGTTCATCGCGCGGCAGCGCGACCGCCAGACCGGCGAGCTGACCAAGATCGCCGTACGGATCTCCTTCGACGCCACGGGCGGCGCCGAGCTGACCGTCGGCGAGCCGCCGGTCGAGCCGGTCGAGCCGCTCGACGACTACCGGCTGAAGGTGCTGCGCGCGAGCAGCCGCAACACGGTGTACCCGTACGAGCTGACCGGCCTGCTCGGCGACTTCGTCGAGCACGACCTGGACGACGACCATGCGCTGGTGCCGGTCGACCGGCCGAAGGGGCGCAACACCGCGGCGATCGTCGCCGGCATCGTCACCACGTCGACCCCGCGGCACCCGCAGGGCGTCACCCGGGTCGCGCTGCTCGGCGACCCGACGAAGTCGCTGGGCGCGCTGTCGGAGCCGGAGTGCCGCCGCGTGATCGCCGCGCTGGACCTGGCCGAGCAGATGCGAGTGCCGCTGGAGTGGTACGCGCTGTCCGCCGGCGCGCGGATCTCGATGAAGTCGGGCACGGAGAACATGGACTGGGTGGCGGCGGCGCTCAAGCGGATCGTCGAGTTCACCCAGGACGGCGGTGAGATCAACATCGTGGTCGCGGGCATCAACGTCGGCGCGCAGCCGTACTGGAACGCCGAGGCGACGATGCTCATGCACACCAAGGGCGTCCTGGTGATGACACCGGACTCGGCGATGGTGCTCACCGGCAAGCAGTCGCTCGACTTCTCCGGTGGCGTGTCCGCCGAGGACAACTTCGGCATCGGCGGCTACGACCGGGTGATGGGCCCGAACGGGCAGGCGCAGTACTGGGCGCCGAGCCTCCCCGCCGCGCGGGACGTACTGATGTCGCACTACGACCACACGTACGTCGCACCCGGCGAGGACGCGCCGCGGCGGGCGACCACCACCGACCCCACCGACCGCGACGTCTCCGACTTCCCGCATGCCGCAGCCGGCAGCGACTTCACCACCGTCGGGGAGATCTTTTCCGCCGAGGCCAACCCGGACCGCAAGAAGCCGTTCGACATCCGGACCGTGATGCGGGCGCTGTCCGACCAGGACCACCCGGTGCTGGAACGCTGGGCGGGCATGGCCGACGCGGAGACCGCGGTGGTGCAGGACGCGCACCTGGGCGGCATGCCGGTGTGCCTGCTCGGCATCGAGTCCCGGACGGTGCCGCGGCGTGGCTTCCCGCCCACCGACGGCCCGGAAACCTACACCGCGGGCACGCTGTTCCCCCGGTCGTCGAAGAAGGCCGCGCGGGCGATCAACGCGGCCAGCGGCAACCGACCGCTGGTGGTGCTGGCGAACCTGTCGGGCTTCGACGGCTCGCCCGAGTCGATGCGAAAGCTGCAACTGGAGTACGGCGCCGAGATCGGCCGCGCGATCGTGAACTTCCGGGGGCCCATCGTGTTCTGCGTGATCTCGCGGTACCACGGCGGCGCGTTCGTGGTGTTCTCGAAGGCGCTGAACCCCGACATGACCGTGCTGGCGCTGGAAGGCTCATTCGCCTCCGTGCTCGGCGGCGCTCCCGCCGCTGCGGTGGTGTTCTCCGGCGACGTCGACGCCCGCACCGCGGCCGACCCTCGCGTACGGGACCTGGAGGCCCGCGCAGCGGCCGCCTCCGGCGCCGACCGCGCCGCGTTGACCGCGGAACTCGACGAACTCCGCTCGTCGGTCCGAGCGGAGAAGCTCGGCGAGGTGGCCACGGAGTTCGACCGTGTGCACAACATCCAGCGCGCTGTCGAGGTCGGCTCCGTGGACGCCGTCATCCGCGCAGCCGAACTCCGTCCGCGCATCATCGAGGCCATCGAGTCACATCTGCGTTGACCGGTCGGGGGCGACCACCAGGCCACCCGCCGTCGCGGCCAGGGCGGCGGTGGCCAGGTGAAGCCCCGGCGAGCGGTCGCGACGTCCCTCGTAGGGTAATGGCATGGCTGAGCGATCTCTGACCTTGATGGCGGTGCACGCCCACCCCGACGACGAGGCGACGAGCACCGGTGGTGTCCTGGCTCGCTACGCGGCGGAAGGGATCTCGACAGTGCTCGTGACCTGCACCGACGGCCGATGTGGCGACGGCCCCGGCGGGGTCAAGCCCGGCGACCCGGGGCACGACCCGGCCGCCGTGGTGGCGATGCGCCAGGAGGAACTGGAGGCCAGCTGCGCGTCGTTGAAGGTCACCCACCTGGAGACGCTCGGCTACGGCGATTCCGGGATGATGGGCTGGCCGACCAACGACCTGCCCGGCGCGTTCTGGACCACGCCGGTGGCGGAGGCGGCGGACCGGCTGGCGGAGCTGATCCGACAGTACCGGCCGGACGTCGTCGTCACCTATGACGAGAACGGCTTCTACGGCCACCCGGACCACATCCAGGCCCACAGAATCACCATGGCCGCGGTCGCGATGACGGACATCCCCGCCAAGGTGTACTGGACCACCGTGCCGCGCTCGGCGTTCGCGGAATTCGGCCGGATCATGCAGGAGCTCGGCGTCGAGTGGGCCGAGCCGGACGCGGCGTCTGCGGAGTCGGTGCCGCAGCTCGGCCTGCCCGACGACGAGATCACCACCTGGGTGGACACGAGCAGCTACGGCGCGCAGAAGTTCGACGCGTTGGCCGCGCATGCCAGTCAGACCGAGAACATCTTCTTCCTGCAACTGGGCAGGGACCGGTTCACCGAGCTGATGGGCATGGAGACCTTCGTCCGGGTCCGCGACACCACTGGCGCGCCGGTACCCGAGGACGACCTGTTCGCCGGACTGCGCTGACCGGGCCGGTGCCAGTCGGGGTCCTCCGGGAGACCGGCGCCGGCCACTTCCTGACCGAGACGGCCATCCCGGCACCGTGCTGCCATTGAGCACAGGGCCGTGCCAAGCCGCCTCCGATCACCACTTGTCCCACGGTACGGTCCAGTCGCCCACCCCGTCGGTGAGCGTCATGTGCCGAGGAGTGTTGCGCACATCGACCACGTCGCCGGGCCGGAACGTCTCGTAGAACCATCGAGCGTCGGCCGGTCCGACGTTGATGCAACCGTGCGAGGTGTTCCGGTTGCCGTGCGCACCGATGTTCCAGTCGGCCATGTGGACGAACTCGCCCGAGTAGGAGATCCGCAGACAGAGCTTGATGACCTCGTCGTAGTAGTTGGGATCCTTGGGATCGACGAGCCCGTAGCTGGCCGAGGTCATCCGGTGTGAGGGCTCACGGGTCATCACCACGTGCGGGCCGGACCGCGTCCAGTAGCTGATGACCTCCCCGTTCGCGCCCACGGCGGTGCCGCCCTTGCCCATGCTGATCGGGATGTCCCGCACCATCTTGCCGTCGATGTAGACCTTCATCCGGTGGGTGGTGGCGTCGGCGATGGCGATGCGGGACGGGCCGATGGCGAAGTTCGTGCTGGCGTTGGCGCCGCCGTAGACGCCCTTGCCGAGATCACGGCCGAAGAGGTTGACCTTCACCGAGATCTTCGTGCCCGGGGTCCAGTACTTCGCCGGCCGCCAGTGCGCGTTCTGGCCGTCGATCCAACGCCACCGTCCCTCGACGGCCGGCGTGGTCTCCACCAGCATCGCCTTCTCTGCCTCGGCGCGGTTCTTGACCGGCTTGCTGAAGTTCACCATGACCGGCTGACCGACCCCGTACGTGCCGCCGTCCCGGAGGGCGGTCAGTGCGCTGGCCTGGAACGTGACGGAAGCGACCCCGGACGGCTTGACCGTGCGGAAGCTGCTCTTGTGCTGGCTCAGCGCGCCGGCGGAGTCGGCCGCCGACACGGCAACCGTGTAGGTCTTGCCATAGGCCAGTTTGCCGGTCGAACGCCACGTCTGACCGTCGCTGCCGAGCTTGCCGGCGACGGTCTTGCCTCCGGTGGCCACCGATACGTCCTTGAGCGTGCCGCCCTCCACCGCCACGACCACCTGCTCGAGCGGCGACACCTTGGTCGCATCGGCAGCCGGCGTGACGGTCACACGCACCTCGCCCGCGGGCGCACTCGCCGCAGCCAGACCAGGCTGCGACCACGCGGCTCCGGACGCGGACCCACGGCTGCAACCTGCGGTCACCAGGCCGGCCGTGACACCCAGACCGGTGGCGATCAACTTTCGACGATTGATCATCTCGTTCCTCTCCGCCAGGAGAGTACTTGTTGGCGGCGCGCCAGGGGATCCCGATGTCGGGTGCCTTACGTCGGGTCCAGTCGGACTATCAGACATGGCCCGAGACAGACTGGTCACGGACGTCAGAGGCCCGGCAGCGGTGTCAGCGGACAAGGTCCCTGCGACGGCGTCGCCTCGGACTTCGGCAGGATCTGTTGAAGAGTTTTACGACGTTGCGCTTCTTGTCGGCAACTCGGTCGAAGGCTGGTGGTCGCCCGCCGGCGAACACCCTCGGTAGACGGCCCGATCAAACTCGGCGAGCGCTGTCTCCGGTGAGCCCTGCCGGACTGCCGGCGCCCCGCCGGTTCGTCTGGTGCGCGTCACTGCCCGACGCCATCGAGCAGCTCCGGCACCACATCGGCGACGGCCGCACCACTGGTCCGCCAGGTGCGCCGAGACGTCCTCAACAAGGCCCTCTCGGCTGCGCGGGCACCGCTGTGGCAGCAGGCGTCCGACCTCGAACGATTCACCGCGCACGGCGACTTCCACTGCTTTCGAGCGGAAGGGCTACTACGGCGAGCAACGCTACGACGACGTGGAGGAACGCTACGACCCATGGAGCATCCCTCCCGCTGCTCGCCAGTGCTGCCGGCCGAGCGGGCCGCGCTGCAACCGGTGCTACAGGCCGTCCGCAGCACCTACGACCGTGTCCTGCGCCCGTGCTCCTGACCACCGGGGAGATCGCGGCATGACAGTGCGTCCCGTTGTGGTCTGCACGGACATGATGGGGTTGTGTCTCGGGCCGGTGGTGCCGAGGTTGGGCGAGTTCCTACGTTGGTGTCGTGGGTCGTCGGGCGACGGCGGGGATCGGTGGAAGTCGGCGCAGTGCTCGGATGGCTAGTACGGCGAGCGGTACGCCTACCGCCAGGACGGCGATAACCTCCACGGAAGCAATCGTGGCGAGTGTTGTGCGCTGCGCCTGGTTGCTGTAGTCGGGCAGGGTTGCGGTTCGCAGGGCGAGCGCGGTTACGGCGAGTAGGGTCAGCGCCAGTGACCATGGCAGGGTGCGAGATGAACGACTGGATACTCGACCGACCAGGTGGACCACCATGGTGACAGTGACCACCGCGCAGAACAGGCCCGGCCAGTCCAGCAGCCTCAGCGCCGGTCTGGTCGCCTGGATGGTGAACAGCGGCACGGGGACGAGGAAAATTCCGATCGGCAGCGCGAGGAGCCAGGGGCGGCGCGGCACCGGTGGGGCGCCGTGGTGAAAGGCCGCCATGGCGAGTAGCAGGACGACGTCGATGAACCGCATCGCCCAGGGCGACACGGACAGCGGTACGTCACCGGCGGCTTGTTCCACGGCGGTGGTGATGGCGGGAGGCACGATGGCGAGCAGGGCGACCGCTTGGGCCACGCGCCGGTGTCCGAGGACGAGCGCAACGTAGGCCGGTAACCACGCGTAGCCGGCGAGACTCCAGGCGGTGTGCCAGATGTTCGACGGCAGGCTGAGTGGCCATTCCAGTGCAGGAGCCGGCAACCAGGCGATCTTCCCGGAGAGCCACAGTGTGACGGCGATGCTGGCGGTGACCATGACGGCGTGGGCCAGCATCGCCATCAGGGTCGCCAGTCGCACGGCTTGCCCCCAGGCGTACGAGCGGGGTGGCGCGTCAGCCCCGCCGAGACGCAACCGAACGGCGAGGGACACGATGCTGGCGACCTCGGACAGGCTCGGTCGGCCGTAGTCCGTGAGATACGCGGTCGTCTCGGGATCGCCGGTGTCCATGCTGTCCAGGAAGGCGGCGACCATGTCGTCTTCCCATTCCTGCCGGTAGGCCGCGGGCAGCAGCCGCAGAACGAACCGGTAGTGCTCCTCCAGCGGGCTCACGACGGTGTCCCCGCGATCGGGTTCCGCCGCTCGCGCAACCGGGTCGAGGCGAGGCGTGCGTTGGCGGCCAGCCGTTGAGCCTCTGCGTCGAGGGCATGCCGGCCCCGCTCGGTCAACCGGTAGTACCGGCGTAACCGTCCTTGCCATGCCTCCTCGCGGTCCAGTTCGACCAGGCCATCACCGACGAGTCGGTCCAAGACCCCGTACAGGGAGCCGATCTTCAGCTGCACGCGGCCCTGCGACAGTTCTGCCACCTCGGCGACGATCCCGTAGCCGTGGCGCGGAGCGTCGAGCAGCGCGGTGAGGATGAAGAAGGCCGGCTCTGTCATCGCCCGAGAACTCATCCACCTAATATAGTGGAAGGCAAGATATCCGGCCACGCCGAAGCCGAGCTGGCGCCGGTCGACTGGCGATGCGGACGGGCCCCGCAGGAGCACGCGGATGCCCTCGGCGTCTCCGAGTGCGTGACGGGCGCGCATCGCGGTACAGGGCCTCGCCGCGCCAACCAGCGGCGCGGGGACCGGCTGCACGCGTGCCGACCAGCAGAGGAGGCCGCTCGGCCTGCGCCAGCACCTTCCGGACGAGGGCAGGCAGAACGGCCATACCACACGCTCCCTTGGAGAGCGCGAAAAGGCGGCCGGCTCAGGCGTGCAAAGCGATGCGGGCCAGGTCCCGTCTCCGGGTGCCCGGCCCGCGGCCGTTTCGCCGAGTCGGCGTCAGCTGGAGTAACCGCGCTCGGCGATCCAGTCGGCGGCCTTCTTCTCGCTCATCCAGTAGTGCCTGCTCGGGTCGTACGGGTCGGCGATCTTCAGGCTGTCACCCGCGTCTCGGTACCCGACGATGCTCATGTAGTGCCCGGCGGGGAACGAGTGCTGGTTGTCGCGGGTGTCGACCGCGGTGCCGGTGGTGTTGGCCACGACGCCGCGCTTGGCGTCAATGGCCTCGACCACGTCGGTACGCAGTTTGTCGACCTGCTCCGGCTTAGCGGTGGGGCCCTCGATCTTGGTGGTCTCGTAGCCGCCGCCGGTCAGCTCATTGAGCACCCGAGTGGTGTCGTCGGCCGAGTTGGTGCCGTCAGTGGTGGTACCCAGCTTCTTGGCGACCTCGCGCTGCGGCACGGCCTTGCCCTGGCTGTTCGACCCGTTCGGCTGGAATCGGGTACGGCGCGGCGGGCGGCCTGGAAACGTCATTCGCTCCTCCCCTGACCTCGCAACCCATCCAAACTCTCCGGGCACCCACAGGCGCCAGCACATCCGACCATGATCAGGGCGCAGGCACCGACGGTTGTTCACAACGTGTAGTCCGGTCCTGGCATGCGACCGGCTCTGTGGCGAAGTTGAACAGGTCGGCGAGGTCGCCGCTCGGCTGCTGGCGACGTGCAGGTGGAGCAGCCCGGCCGCAGGCCACCGACCGCCGGTCCCCGCAATCGAGCCGCTCGGTTGCGGGGACCGGCGTGAGCCACAGCGGCCCGCGCCGCCAGCGGAGGTAACTCTCGGGCCTCCGAATCCCATCGTCCTGAACTACGTACCGTTCAGAGGTGGACGTTCGGCTGCGCGGCGGGCCAGGTGACGGCCAGGTCGTTCCCGGCGGCGGGGAGACCGTCGTGTGGCAGGCCTGCGTCTACGAGATCACGTCCGAGGTCAGTCACGGGCGCGGACGCGACCTGCGGGTGTACCGCCACCGCCCTGACTGCTGTGCGCCGTACGGGCGGGGCTCCGAAGACCGGTGCGAATGACGTGCCGGTCAAGTGGGCGTTCACGGCTGCAATCTGCGGTTGAAGACTCCGGTCCGGTGGGCGACACGAATCATCGCCCCGCCGCCGATGACGATCCGCAAGACTCTTGAGCTCACACAAGTCGAACCGGGCGCAGCCGCTCCTGCTCGGACGGTGCGCCCTTGGCCTGGGCTGACTGTGAGCATGGCGGGGTCGGTTCAGCAGTGGTGAGCTGACAGTTGGCAGCGGTGGGCG
>NZ_JBHSBP010000030.1:0-24983 GCF_042650725.1 Micromonospora sp. GCM10011541 | reverse complement strand
CTACTTATCGATCACCGACGCGCCGGAATCTCCTCGCCACGCCGACTTCGACACACGGCCTAGGGCGCGTATCGGGTCGTGATCAATGAGCACCGCAGCTTCCGGGGCGGGTGCCCAGTCGGGGGTACGGGGCCCGGCGATCTGCGGCTGCGCCGTGTGGGCGCGGACTGACCGGAAGCGATGCCGCAGGCAGGCAGCGGGGCCCGAGGACGCCGGCTGTGTGCCCGCCGGGACGGTGCGTCAGAGCATGGCGAGTCGGTCCACCAGCAGCTCCGTCCTCCGCTCGGTGTCCTCCGGCGGCAGCCGTCCCGCCCGGGTCAGGGTCGCCAGCCCGTGCAGGGCCGCCCAGAACACCTCGGTGAACAGCCCCGGGTGGACGCCGTCGCCGGCGACCTCTCCGAGGCTCTCCAGCAGGGCGGCGAAGGCGTCCTTCAGAGGTTCTGGAGTGTCCGCCTTCGCGAACGCCAGGCCGCCGTCGAGCTCGAACATGGCGTCGTAGACCGCCGGGTTGCGTGCGGCGAAGTCGAGGTAGGCGCGGGCGAGGGCGGTGACCCGGGCGCGCGGGCCGTCCGCGGCGGAGGCCGCGCCCCGCAGCGCCGCGGCCATCTCGGCGGCGCCTACTACGTGCCGTCCCTAGCCGCAGACGGGATGCCGAGGCCGTTCGTCTTTGCTGATGCCAATAATCGCCCTCACCTCGGCTTCCGGCAGGGACGCCCGGCTGCGCCGCAGCTACAGCAACTGGGTGGTGACCGCGGCGATCCTCTGGGCAGTCATCGGCTTTCTCGCCGGGCTTCTCACCAGCACGACCATCCTCCAAACGCTGCTCAGCTTCTTCATCCCGTCCTTAGCCGCCTTTCAGCTCGCCCACGAGATCTGGGCAGGCCAGCGCCGGGTCGCCACCGAACGCGAGCGACTATCCAGGCTGGTCCAGTCCGAACTACACGCCGCACAACCTGGTCCCATCCAAGACGACCACCGGCGACGACTACGTGAGACCGCCCGGGACATCCAGGACGGCATCTTCCGCACCCGCCTCGATGCAGCCCGGGTGCCCGAATGGTTCTACCGGCGCCACCGCACCACCGATGAACGCGACTTCGCCAACACCGCCGAAGGTCACCGCCGGCGACTGGCAGGCTGACGAGATCCTGCCCGTGCTGACCGGACGCGACAACGATCTGTGTCAGTGCGACCAGAGACGCCGCGATCGCGCTGCTCCACGAGGGCCTAGCGAGGGGGGCGGATGCTCGGAAATCGCTCGGTGAGGCGTGGACACGGGTGGACACCCGTGGTCCGTGCCGGAAGGCGGTGGGCAGCAACGTCCGCGGGCGATGATCGCATGCTCGGTGTGTGCTCCGCCGGTCGGAGCACCGGCGGCGAAACACCGGTTGGCACGGGTGGGTACTCCTGGGCACTCGTCGGTATGCGCTGGCAGGTAGGTTGGGCCCTCGCGCCCTCGTAGCTCAGGGGATAGGGCATCGGTTTCCTAATCCGTGTGTCGGCGCCTGAGCCACAGCTTGAGCGCCGAAGCCGTGAAGCGCTAAACCCAGCGCGAGCCCGTAGGCGACCAGGGCGGCGACGGTCGGGTCGCGCACCGCATGCCATACCGCCGCAAGCGGACGGCTCCCCCTCGCCTACCCACATCGCACGATCGCGTCGTTCATCGAACCCGGCCGTGCCTACACCGACGGAGACGGACAGGCCGGGACGTAGGACAGCCTCGTCGTACGAGCACCATTCGAGCACCAGTGCGTCCATGGGCACGGAACGACAAGAGACGCCTGACCGCCTTTTGGCAGGCCAGACGCCTCTTGATCTTGTGCGCCGGAAGGGACTCGAACCCCTAACCTTCTGATCCGTAGACAGATGATTGTCTATGCGATACGACGTCGACTCGAACACCCCACTTCGGTTCCACTCGGTCCGACTCCATCTCGGCGGATCCCAGCAGGTCCGGGCGATACATTATTAACAGCAATGGATTCAGATCGTCGTGGAAGAGGCTGAAGTTCGGCCGAGGGAGTGGCGCGTCCGCGCCGGTCCACCGACGTCCGATCACCATCCGAGCACCAAGGGATCCCCTGATGCGCCGATACCCAACACATCAGCAGCAGCCGCCGTCAACTACGCCCGATGCTTCTTGGAGCTTGCGGGCGCGCCTTGCGGGCCGGCAGGCCGATCGACAGGACATGCGGCCGCCTCTGTAGTGCACCTTGGCCGGCGCTGCGAAGGGTTGCAGTCCGATATGCGTAACTTATGCCCTAGTGCTCCGTTGGGCCTCGTGTTGACTCGACGGGGTGGGGGCGAGACATGGATCAGACGCCGGGGGTGCGGCCCTACCCCCCGGTGCCCGCACGTACCGGAGCCCCCGGCGCCGGGCCCGTACCGGCCGCGGACGCGCCCCGGTGACCGCCGGTCGCACCTCCTCCCGGTCGGACCACCATCTGGCTGATCCGTTGGCGGGTGGGCTCGTAGAGAGCTCCGCGCCATCCGGGACGCCTCCGATCGGAATACACGAGCCCCAGAGCACCCGGCCCGGCTGGCGCGAACCGGTTGGGCTCGGCACCAGCCGACTCGCTCCCTGGATCGCCAGCGCAGTCGTGGCGCGGGCGGTCAGCGCCGTCGTGCCGTTGATGCTGGTACCGGTAACGCTGTCGTACCTCGGACCCGATCTCTACGGGCTGTGGATGGCCGTGATAGCCCTGACCGGCATGGCCGCCTTCGCCGACCTGGGACTGGGCAATGGCCTGCTCACCAGGCTGGCGCCTTGTCATGCCAGCGGCGACTCGCGCCTGGCCCGTCGTTACGTCTCCAGCGCGTACGCCATGGTGTCGGGGATCGCCGTGGCGGGTTGCGCGCTGCTGTGGCTCATCTCCGGCCTTGTCCAATGGCGGACCATATTCAATGCGCCAGATTCGGTGTCGCCCGCCGATGCCCGGGCGGTGACGCTGATAGGTCTGACTGCGTTCTTGCTGAACATGCCCTTGTCCCTGGTGAGCCGCGTCCAGTACGCGTACGGGATGGGGGCGAGGAGCAATATCTGGCAGGCGGCCGGGGTGGCCATGTCGTTACCGCTGGCATTCGGGGCAGTGCATGCCGGACTACCCGCCCGCGCGGTGGTCGCCGCCGCCGTCGCCGGCCCGGTGCTCACCAACATCGTCAACACCGGCTGGACCTTCGCCAGGGATCTGCCCGACCTCACGCCGAGGTGGGGTGCCCTCGATCCGCCCACCGGCCGGGAGCTGCTGCGGATCAGTGGCCTGTTTGGCGTCGTCACGATTCTGATGACGCTCGCCGACAACGCAGACAGTCTGATCATCGCGCACACGAGGGGGCTGGCTGACGTCACGGCGTACGCCGTCCCGGCCAAGCTGTTCACCCAGCTCGGCGTCGTCGTGGTGTTGGTCAACCAGCCGTTTTGGCCGGCGCACGGCGAGGCTCTCGCCGGCGGGCGGGTGGTTTGGGTGCGGCGTATCGCGCGCCGGATGACTGTGGTCTCCACGGCCGTCGTCCTGCTGCCGGCGGTGGTCCTGGTGGCCTGGGGTGAACAGCTCTTCGTCACCTGGCTGTCAGTGCCGTTCGGGGACCGTTGGCTCCTACTGGGCATGGCGGTGTGGTGGCTGACGCTGGCGGCCACGTCGCCGGTGTTCATGGTGCAGAACGCGGCCGGGGTGGTCCGTCCGCAGTTGGTCGGATACGCGGCCTACCTCGCGTTGTCCGTGGTTGGCAAGTGGTATGGGACGCGCTGGTTCGGCATCACGGCGGTGCCGTACGTCGCAACGGCCTGCTACGTGCTGACGGTCGTCCCGGCGGCGATCCATGGTTACCGCCGGGCGCTGGCACTCGGTGTGCGCCCGAGGACAGTCGAGAGGTGATGTGCGATGGAATCCCAACATGACGTTGTGCCCAGGGTGCTGGTGGTGGGGCACATGCCCTTTGACCGCTCCACCGGCACGACGATAACCCTGTCCAACCTCTTCCATGGCTGGCCGAAGGACCGACTCGCGCAGGTCTACACGGCCAGCACCGAGCCGTCGACGGAGGTATGCGAGAAATTCCTGCACTTCCCGCCGCGGGAGCACTACCTGCCGCCGCAGTATTACGCCCTGCGGATGCTCGGCTGGAACGGCAGCACACCGTTGCAGGGCATCCCGGCGATCGCCGCCGTCCGCGAGGCCGCCGACAGACGTCGCGCAGTCGCGGCCGTCTACGCGCACCTCGTCGCCCTGGCCGACCTCAGCCCGCTGCACGTCCCGCCTCGAGTGGTGCGCTGGTTGCGGGACTACCAACCCGACGTGGTCTACTCGATGCTCGGCAGCGTCCGGTTGACCAGGCTGGCCTTCCGTGCGGCCGAGGTCTGCGGGGTGCCACTCGTACCGCACTTCACCGACGACTGGCCGGCGATGCTGTACCCCCACGGTGAACTGGGCGGCATAGCCGAGAGGGCGTTGCGGTCGGCGGTCCGGAAGCTGATCAGACTCGCACCCGCCGGCATGGCGATCAGCGAGCCTATGGCCGAGGAGTACCAGCGGCGGTACGGCATTCCCTTCGAGATCTTCGCGAACTCGGTGGATGCTGACTTCTTCGCAACCCCGCAGCCGCAGCCAGTCGGCCGGGACCGTCCGGTGACGAACCTGGTCTACGTCGGGGCGCTTCACCTGGACCGCTGGCGGTCCTTGCTGAACATCGCGGCCAGCGCTGAGGCCATCAGCGCGGCTGCTAACCCGGTCCGGCTGACCATGCACTGCCCTGCCGAGGACGTCGAACGCTACCGGAGGGCCTTCGCCGGGCACCCACAGGTGCACTTTGGACGGTCGCTCGCCAGCCACGAGGTGTCCGATGCTCTGGCCGCTGCGGACATTCTGGTGCACGTCGAGAGCTTCGCGGAGGACACCCGCCGGTACACGCGCTACTCGGTTTCGACGAAGATTCCCCAGTACCTTGCCGCCGGCAGGCCGATCTTTGGTCACGGTCCGGCCGAGCTCGCCTCGATGGCGTACATCCGTTCGGCCCGAGCCGGGGTCGTTGTCGGTGTGCAGGACCCCGACCTGGTGACCGAGCAGCTGTGGAAGCTGTGCCTCGACACGTCCTCCTGGCATGAGTTCGGCCGTAACGGTCGGACTCACGCGGAGCGTCACCACCGCAGGGAACGAGTGGCGGCGCGCTTCGCGGACGTTCTTCGTAAGGCCGCGGAGCAGGGCGAACGGCGGCAGGTCGGCGCAGGGGGCCGGTCATGAGACGATCCGGGGAGTGGATAGCCTGCGTCGGCCCGTTCCTCTTCCCATGGGGGGAGCCGGGTTCTCGGCGGGTGTTCGGCCTCGTCGGATCCCTGGCGGCCGCCGGCCAGCACGTGGTGGTGGCCAGTGGTGATCCGGAGCCGCGGACTCCCACCGTACTGCCCGGGGTCGAGGGGCCGGGATCGGTGTCCCACGTCGGCCTCGGTGAGGCACCGGCGGCCGGAGCGGGTCTGATCGACGCGTCCGTACGGATGCTCATCACCTGGGGACGACGCACGGTGCGCTGGCTGGACGAGCAGCCGACAAGGCCGTCGCACGTGCTGGTCCATGGGGGGCAGGCGCAGTACGCCTTCCACCTGAGGCGATGGTGCGAGCGTCATCGGGTGCCGCTGGTGATCGATGTCGTGGACTGGTACAACGGGCGGTACGTCCGGGGCGGGACCTTCGGCCCGCTGCACGTGAGCATGAAGCTGGCGCTGCAGTACCACTACCCACGGTGCGACGGGGTCGTCGCCATCAGCACGTGGCTTGCGACGTACTACGCGGCGCGGGTTGGCGCCGTGGTCCGGGTTCCTCCGACTCTGGACGTGCGGAACCTTCCCCTCACCGCGCCCGGGACACAGCAGGGGTCCGGCCTCACCCTCGTGTACGCGGGGAACCCGGGTAGGAACAACAAGGATCTGCTCGCCGACGTGGTCGCCGCGGTGGAGCGGGCGCACAGCGTCGAGGCGCCGGTCGAGCTGCGGGTTCTCGGTCCCTCCGTGGACGAGGTACGCGCCATGGTCGGCGGACGGCTGCCCGACAACGTACGGGCGATGGGGCGGTTGGCGCAGCGCGAGGTCCCACTCGCGCTGCAACGAGCCGACTTCAGCGTGCTGCTTCGTCGACCCGAGCGCGCTTCGAACGCGGGGTTCTCCACGAAGTTCTGCGAGAGTCTCGCCAACGGTGTGCCCGTTCTCGCCAACCTGACCAGCGACATGGGGCAGTACCTCCACCACCGCGTTGAAGGGCTGGTCTGTCCCGACGACTCGGTGGAAAGCCTGACGGAGGTGATCCGGCGGGCGGCTGGGCTCAGCGCCGGTGAACGGGCTCTGATGCGCGTGGCGGCCCGGGAACGCGCGCTGAAGTCGTTCGACTATCGCGCCTACGCCGCCACCCTCGGCGCCTTCTTCGACGGCCTGCGTCGCTGAACGGCCGTCGGGCTTCGCTGGCGGGGGGGGGGAAGGCGTACCGAGGTTCGGGTCCGCCGGCGGGCGTCAGCGAGGGTTTTCCTCCAACCACCGGTCCATGGTGTCGGTACTGATCGCCTGGTAGAGCCGGGCGGCCGCTGCCCGGTCGGGCAGGACGACGCTCTGGTCACCGACCATGCCGGTTCCGGCCGAAGGGCTGGTCAGCATGACGAGGCTGTCGGCCCCGATCTGTCGGAGGCCCCAGACGGTGTCGGTGATGGAGAGGTTCTCGTCGACCTGCACGGCGCCCGCGATGGCGCGGAGAAAGCTGTTGAGGCGGGCCGGATCGGTCAGGACACCCTTGCGAGTGGCCTCTTGTAGCACCGCCGCGAGGATCGCTTGCTGGTGCCGGACCCGACTGAAGTCACCGTCGGCGAACTGGTGGCGCTCGCGCGCGTACTCGAGGGCCACCGCGCTGGTCATCCGGTGGGTGCCGGGCTGGAACACCGCGCCATTGGCGTTGAACGAGGTGAACGGGGCGTCAACCGGGACGTCCACGCCTCCGAGAGCATCGATGACACGGCCGAATCCGGCGAAGTCGACGATGACGACGTGGTCGATCCGGACGCCGGTGACGCTCTCGACGGTACGCACGAGCAGCGGTGTGCCGCCCCAGGCGTACGCGGCGTTGATCTTCGCCGGCCTTGGCTGGTCACCGCCCGGTGAGGCCGGCACGGTCACCCAGGTGTCGCGGGGAATCGAGACGAGTTGCGCCCGGTCTCGGCTGTGCGGAACGTGGACCAGGATGATGGTGTCCGTTCGCGGCCGCGCGCCTCCCGGATCGGCCTCGTCCGTGCCGACGACGAGGAAGTTGAGAGCGGAGTCCGCGGCCCGGACCGGCCGCTGGTCGGGGGGAATCTGTTCGAAGGTGTCTACTCTCTTGACACTCCTGTCGATGGACCGCAGGTAAAGCCAGCCCCCGACGCCGACGCCCGTCAGCAGAAACGCGAGGACCGCGATCAGTGCTCCCGCTCGGGTCCAGCGGTTGAATCGAGCGGGTGAAAGAATTCTCACCTGGTCACCTCGCTGTAGGGTTCGATGTGTTGGCCGATGGTGGACGGACGACATTCTCAGCGCCGGATTGCTGCCCAGTCGTGGTGGCGCCGGACCGTGGACAGGATGTAGTCGACAACCCGGCGGGACGTGTCCGGCACCTGGTAGTCGGACGGACACGGCACACCGTCAACGGAGAACTGGGCGACCGCCACCCGGACCGCCTCAAGCACCCCCTGCGGCTCCAGGCCGGTCATGATGATCCCGCCGGCGTCCAGCGCCTCCGGACGTTCGATCGACTCCCGAAGGGTCACCGCCGGGAAGGTGAGGATGGCGCTCTCCTCGCTGATCGTGCCGCTGTCCGACAGCGTGCAGCGCGCGTGCCGTTGGAGCTGGACGTAGTCGAACAAACCGAACGGCTCGTGAAACGCGATCCCGTCCAATGTGGTGGCATCCACCGTTAGAGCCTCGAGCCGCTTCCGGGTACGCGGATGGGTGGATACCAGCACCGGTAACTGCCACTCGTCCCGGACCGCGCGCAGGCAGTCGAGTAGCCGCTTCAGCCGCGCGGGCTTGTCGACGTTCTCCTCGCGGTGCGCGCTGACCACGAAGTACCCCTTCGGGGCCAGTTCGAGCTGCTCGAGAATCCGTGATCTTCGGATGTCGTCGCGGTAGTGGTCGAGCACCTCCCGCATCGGTGAACCGGTGTGCAGAATGCGGCGGGGGTGCAGACCCTCGGCGAGCAGGTTGCGCCGGGCGTGCTCGGTGTAGACCAGGTTGAAGTCGGCGACGTGGTCCACCAACCGGCGATTGGTTTCTTCGGGCACGTTGAGGTCGAAGCACCGGTTGCCCGCCTCCATGTGGTACACGGGTACGCGCATCCGCCGAGCGATCAGGGCAGCGATGCAGCTGTTCGTGTCGCCGAGCACGAGCAGCGCGTCGGGACGCAGCTCGTTGATCGCCTGCTCGACGCCGGTCAGTACGCCGGCGAACACCCTGGCTACCGAGGAGGTGTCGACCCGCAGGAACCGGTCGGGCTCACGCAGCCGGAGCTCGGCGAAGAAGACCTCGGAGAGCGTCGGGTCCCAGTTCTGCCCGGTGTGAACGAGTACGTGATCGACGGTTCGGTCCAGCTGGCTCATCACCCGCGAGAGGCGAATGATCTCCGGCCGAGTGCCTACTACAGTCATCACCCGGGTCATGTTCCGACCTCCTGTTTAGCGATTTTGGTGAGCATGTCCTCGATCTGGTCGACGCCCACGCGCAGCGCCATTCGCTTTTGGTAGAAGCGCCGCGCCCGGGCACCGGCGGCCACCCGCTGGGCGGGGGACCACGCCGCGATCCGCGTGAACCGGTCGGCGAGCGCCGGCCAGTCCTCAGGCGGGCAGGTGAGCCCGGCCCCGGCAGCCTCGACCAGCCGGGCGACGTCGCCGGCGGCGGACACCACGACGGGCGATCCGCAGGCCAGCGCGGCCTGTAGCTTGGACGGGACGGTTGCGCGCAACGCGGGCAGGTCGCGGAGGCAGACGAGCTGGCAGTCCGCGGCGGCGTACAGTTCGGCCATTTGGTCCGGAGGGCGTCGGTCCAGGAACCGGACGTTGCTGGCGCCGAGGGTGGCGGCGAGGCGGCGGGCGTTCTCCTGGTCGACTCCGGATCCGACCAGCACGAGATCCATACGGTCTTCGATGGCGGCCGCGGCCCGGATCGCCGTCTCCAGGTGCTGGAACTGGCCCATGTTGCCGGCGAACATGACGGTGCAGCGGCCGCGGTAACCGATCGCCGCGCGCGCCTGCGGTGTCGGCCGTACCGGTCGGAACAGCGTCTCGTCGGTCCAGTTGAGCACCGTCCGGACCCGGTCAGGTTCGGCTCCCCGTTCAACCACGAGCTGTTGCATCGACGGGGCGATGACCGCAATCGCCGAGGCGTCCCGGTAGAGGCGTCGCATGGTCGCGTTCAGCGCGGTGGTCAGGAACCGGCCAGCGGTGCCGGTCGGCGCCAACCCGGATGCCGTCACCGACTCCGGCCACACGTCCTGTACGTGCAGCAGCACCGGGATCCGGTTGAGCCGGCGCAGCACTGCCGCCGGGGCGAATGTGGTGGCCGGTGGGTGGTAGACGTACAGCACGTCGACATGTGCCAGGTAGCGCAGCGCGGCCAGGGTGCTCGTCGCTGCGAACGACAGGTAGCTGATCATTCGGCCGGTCGCCGAGCTTCCGTGGCTGGGGCGATGCGGTACCCGCCGCACCGTGAGGTTCCCGGTGGTCGTGGTGTCCCGCCAGCGCTGCTGCCAGCTGGGGTAGAGCTGTCCGCCAGGATAGTTCGGGAAGCTGGTCAGCACCCGTACCTCGTGGCCACGTTCGGAGAGCGCGCGGGCGAGTTCGCCGGGGATGAAGATCGGCTCCGGTGGGTACCACTGACTAACAAGGCCGATCCTCATGCCGGCGTCTCCGCGGCCGGGAGCGATGGCTGGGCCACAGGCTCGGGATAGGTGTCCGGACGTGCTGGGTCGAAGAGTTCGTTGGCCCAGAAGAGCGTGAGCAGTTCTTCCGTGCCGGTGTTGGTGATCTCGTGTGCCCACATCGTCGGCATGTCCACCACCACCGGGTCGTCCCCACTGACCGGAAAGCGGACGACCTCGCGGTGTCCGACCCGCCGGAGACGGATCTCGGCAGTGCCGCGGAGGACCGCGAAGCGCTCGACCTTCGCCAGGTGGAAATGATCGCCGCGGCTGTTTCCTGGTCGGGTAGTCGAGGCGAAAGTCTGGCCGCCGCCGCCGTGCACCTTCATGGTCTCCACCAACGTTCCCCGCACGTCGCTGCGGCGGGTTAGCGGCAGCGGGAAGTGGCTGGGGAAGCAGTGCGACCGGTAGGTGTTGAACAGCCGTACCGCGTGCCTGTCGGACAGTGCCGGGATCTCCCCGGACCGGTAGGTGGTCGCGAAGTCGGTCAACCATGCCGCGAGCAGCGCCACGTCGATCCGGACCGGCGGCATGCTCGGGTCCCAGGCATGCCCGGGCGGCGCGCCGATGAGCCGGGCGGCAGCGTCCTGGACGTGCACGAGGTCCAGCTGCCGGTCACCGGCCACCTCCGGCCTGCCGCCATCGGCGAGCACCCGGCAGAAGGTGGCGACCACCGAGTTGTAGAAGGGGCGGCCGTGTTCGCCGTACAGGTTCGGCAGCAGGACGTCGTCGAAGTCGTAGCCCACGTCCGCAGCGGCGGCCAGGGCGGCGGCAGCGGCGGCCTTGGTGTCTCCGTAAGGCGTGCCGTTGCCGGCCTGCACCGAGTTGGCGAACACGACCCGCTTCGGCGGAACAGGGCACCGTCGCAGGACCTGGACGAGCGCCGCCGCCGATCCCAGGTTGCCGGCGGCCAGCTCGGCCGGGCTCCCCCGGTTGACGCCCCCGAGGTGCAGGAGCAGGTCCGCGCCGCCGACCCGGTCGGCAGCGTCCGCCGGGCGGGTCAGGTCGGCTTGGGTCAGCACCACCGGCTCGGGCCAACCGATCGCACGAAGCAGGACCCGGACGTGCCACCCGAGGAATCCGCCGGCGCCGGTCAGGACGATGTTCATGGCACCAGAACCGGTTCGCGGAGGGCCAGCTCGGCCCGGATCTCGGGAAGGCCGAGCAGCAGGTCCCTGATGCGCGGTACGTCGAGTCGCGGTGCGTGCGCCGAAGTCAAATCCGAGGTGCCGGCCGTGCCCGCGGTCTCGGCACCGCACGGCGAGTACTGCAGCCCTCGGGCATCCACCGGCACCCTGATGAAGTCGCCGAAGTCGTCGGCCCGCGCGACCTCCTCCGCGCTAGCGAGGCATTCGTGCAGCTTCTCCCCAAGGCGCGTGCCGACAACGTCGAGCTTCTCGGGCACGTCGAACAACTGGCAGACAGCCATGGCCAGGTCCCCCACTGTGCACGCGCTGGCCTTGTGGATGAAGACATCGCCAGCCCGAGCGTGCCGGAACGCGTGCTCCACTAGCCGTACCGAGTCCGCCAGCGACATCAGGAAGCGCGTCATGTCCGGATCGGTCACGGTCGGTGCCCGCCCTGCCTTGATCTGCTCCACGAACAAGGGAATGACCGAGCCGCGGGAGTACATGACATTGCCGTACCGCACGCAGGACACCGTCGTCGCGCTGTCGTGGGTGCGGGCGTGGGCCTGGGCGAGCTTCTCCATCACCGCTTTGGTCATGCCCATCGCGTTGACCGGCTGGACGGCCTTGTCGGTGCTGAGCAAGACGACGGAGCGGACGGCGTTACGCTCGGCCGCCTCGACCACGTTGGCGCTGCCGAGCACGTTGGTGCGAATTGCCTCCACGGGGAAGAACTCGCAGGCCGGGACCTGCTTGAGCGCGGCGGCATGGAAGATGTGATCCACGTTTCGCGTTGCCCGCAGCACCGTCTCGAAGTCCCGGATGTCGCCGACCTGGTAGCGCACCCGCTCGTCGTTGATCGTGTGGCGCATCGCGTCCTGCTTGGCCTCGTCCCGGCTGAGGACCCGTACTTCGCCCACCCCCCGGTCAAGGAGCCTGCGGACCATGGTGTGGCCGAACGAGCCGGTTCCGCCCGTGATCAGGACCCGGGCGTCGGTTTCCAGAAGTGTCATCGGGATCCTCCCGTAGGTGGTTGCCCGGCCGTCGACGGCGGGGACTGTTGCTCACCAAAGATCTACCCGATGCAACCGGACAAAAGTGGCAAACGGCCGCAAACCATGAAATTACGGTAGAATCCTCGCAGGGGCTCGGTGGAGCTGCAGCGGACCGGAGCCGCTACGGGCCAGGCCATACGTCGGACCGGCGGCGCGCTGCCGTATCACACCCCTCGCGCAGCCGGTGGGCTGGTCTGGCAAGGGTCGCAAGGCCAACCGGAAGGTACTGAAGGTGACAGTCGTAGAAGCGGAACGCATTTCGGACATGCGGCCGCACCCACGGGCGGACCACGCCGACCAGGGCACGTCCGGTTGTCCCGGAACAAGTCCTGAATCATCGAGCTGGCCTGCCCGGCACGACGCTAGCCACGCGGTGCCGCAGCAACGGAAGTCCGCACGGCTGAAGGCGTGGTTGCCGCTGATCCTGGCGCTGTCCTGGATGCTCGGCACCTTCGGCGCCTTCTGGCTCGGTGGTCTAGGGCAACAGGTACCCAACCCGGGCCGGCTGTGCGCCTTCGTGCTTAGCGCGACGGGCCTGTTCGCCCTCGGCTACGCCGCCCGCGTCCTGCGCGTCCCCGGAGGACAGCCGACGGCCGTCACGCCGACCCGGGCCGCCCGGATCCGGCACCTGGTACTCGTGGGAGCCGGCTACTACACCGTGCTGAGCATCATCCGGCTGGCTACGCTCGGGGCGACCGGGCCGGGCAACGTCTGGTCGAGCGTCCAGGATCCCGCAGCGGCGTACCTGCACAAGCTGCAGGCATATGACCAGGGAGTCGGGCAGGGCAACCCGATCCTGTCACTCCTGGCACTGCTCGGCGTCTGCGGCACCACACTGGCACCACTCCTGGTCGTCTACTGGCGCCACCTCCCCTGGCTGGCACGTGCGGCCGGCCTGCTCGGCCTGATCCTCAACGTGACCTACTACCTCTACATCGGCACCCTCAAGGGCCTCGGCGACGTCGCGGTCATGCTGGCGGCAGGCCTGCTCGTCCTCGCAGCCGCGCCGCAGCGACGCGCGCGCTCCCGTCGCCGCACAGCGCTCACCGTCGGCGCCGCAATCGCCGCCGCCTTCACCGCCTACATGGTCTTCAGCCAAGCGGCGCGCACCAGCGAGTTCGGCACAAGCGACCTCGTCAAACCGAGCCCGGCGGTAGCAAGCCTGGCCGGTCCCCGGGTGGCCGACGGCCTGGCTGCCCTGGTTTTCTATCCGACTCACGGCTACCTGGGCCTGGCGTACAACCTCCAGGCGCCGTTCGAGTGGTCCCGCGGCCTCGGCAGCGCCCCCGCCGCGGCGGCCCTCGCCGAGGAACGGTTGGGCGCCGACGCGTTGACCAACACGAGCTATCCCGAGCGGACGGAGAGCATGACCGGCTGGTCGGCCGAGCTGTACTGGGCGACAGCCTACCCGTGGCTGGCCTCCGACCTCACCTTTCCCGGCGCCGCCCTCTTTATGGCCCTGGTCGGTTGGCTCTTCGCCCGGGTATGGCTGGAGGCGGCCTTCTCGCGGCGGGCCCTACCTCTACTGCTCTTCGCACAGCTCTGGATCTTCATCGCGTACGTCCCGGCGAACAACCAGCTTGGCATGTCCCCGGAATCCGTTGCCGGAGTGGTCACCCTGATGGTGCTCCTCCTGTGCCGGCCGCAGACCCGGGCGGCCCGCAAATCGGCGGGGGTCCGGGCACCGGCGGTGGGAGCCGACCGCAGGGGCCGACCAGGGACGCGGGCCGTGTCGGCGCGGGTGCCGGTGGCCAGCCCTCAAGGACCGAGAGGTCAGGCCCTTACACAACAGATCTGTCTTCCCTGGCCGACGGGGTTCGCGAGTTCGTCAACCTGCTCACCGCCCGCCGCGGACACGGCCCCGACTCCTGGATGACGGCAGTACCGGCCGACCGCGACCCAACTTTTCGCACAGTTAGGGCATCCGGCAGCCACCACCCAACATGCGGCGTGGACAGGTTCAGGAGAAACTGCTCCAGCACCCCACGCCCCTGCAGCTTGGTGGTGAGCAGGAAGGGCTGCTCCTGGTTGTGGTCGGTATGCTCCTGTGGGTGCTAGTCAGGACAGTCCCTTAGCCGCGCAGCGGAACCCACGCTGCGGCAACAGATCCGCGTTGGCAGGCGCAAGAAAGGCGCTGGACGTGCGGTGGACTGGCGGGTGGCTCAGATTGCGGTCTGGAACCCTGCCCACTGACTCCGTAGACAGCGACGGCCCAACCACGCGCGATCGCGGCCGTCGTCCACGTCGCCGGTACCTCCACCACACCTCGGGCAAAGACCTGCCCGGTCGGATCGTGCAGGGCCAGGCCCATCGGATGCGGCCGCACAAACCAGGTAGCTACCTCGATCGGCGGCGTCAGCGCTTGCCACCGGGGCAGGCCCAGCAGGACCGCCGACTCGACATGCGCTTCACACTGCGCCCCGTTCAGGGTCTGCGCCAGTGCGGCAGCTGCCGGCTCGAACCAGGCGACGGCCACCGTCGACTCTAATTCGGCATCATCGGCGCCAGCCAGGCCAGGGCCCGTTGCGGACATGTCGGCGCCTGTCAGCATGGCCTGCGTGGTCAGCCACACATGCAACTGCTCACCGCGGTGATCCTTTGCGGTGTCGGCCACGGCAAGCATCCAGGCGTCACTGACCTCGTCATGCACGCTTACCAGATCCGACCGGCGTGCCGGGGTAGCCGAGCCGTCCGCACTCCCAGTGACCACACCGAGTAATCTATCTGACACGTTGACGGATGTCAGCGGCTCTTCGGCCACTTCCGAGCTGTGCCCCCCGACGTCAGCTCGGGCAGTCCACCGCCTGCTTGCTCGGGCTCTCGGCGAAGCTGATCCGAACCGCCCATAGCGGTGCGCACAAACACCAGACTCTGGCCTTGGTCCTCCCTCCCCGAACAGGTTGCCCGCTTTCACCCTACTTGTCCGATTCGTCGTGATATTAAGTAGTCGGAGAGGGGAGCGACGTGCGTGCAGTAAACAAAGTAGTGCCGCCAGGCTTCACCCGCTGGTCTGCCGATGGGAAGCATTGATGGCAACGGGTTCTTCCGGCGCGGCCGCCGGAATCGTCATCGCGGTGGTGGCCGGAGTGCTCGGTTCGTCCTACGCGCTCGGTCACGCGGTGGTGCCGGACGGATGGAGCCGCGAGGGCCGCGGCAGCACGACCAACACGGACTCCCCTCAATACGCCGATCAGCCCCCGGTCACCACGTCTCGGAAGCCGTCGGGAGAGACAAACGGGAGTGAGCGCAGCATAGGACCGGATGAAGCAGGCCAAGACGGGCAGTCCGGGCCGTCGCGAGAGTACAGCAGTGGCGGCCCCTTCGGCGCCCGCACCACCACCGGCACCTCCCGGGTCGCCCTGACCTTTGACGACGGGCCGGACCCGCGCTACACCTCGCAGGTGCTCACGATCCTCAGGGAGCACCATGTCACGGCCACCTTCTGCGTGGTCGGCGAGAACGCCCAGAAGCACCCGGACCTGGTCCAGGCAATCGTGGCCGACGGACACACCCTGTGCAACCACAGCTGGAACCACGACGTCACCCTCGGCCGGCGCTCACCGGACGCCATCCGAGCCGACTTGCTGCGCACCAACGACGCGATCCGAGCAGCCGTCCCCCATGCGACGGTCGCCTACTACCGCCAACCCGGGGGCGCCTGGACCACCTCCCTGGTGTCCCTGGCCCAGGAACTAGGGATGATCCCGCTGCACTGGAGCGCGGACCCGTCCGACTGGCGCGCACCCGGCGCCGAGCGAATTGCCGCGACGGTGATGGCCAGCGTGCAGGCTGGCTCGATCCTGCTCCTGCACGACGCCGGTGGCGACCGGCAGGGCACAGTCGAGGCGCTAGATCGGATATTGCCGGCCCTGACCAACCGGTTCCAGGTGGAGGCACTGCCCACCGGCACGACGTGACCCCGGAGTCCCGTCGCCGGCCACCCCACGACCGGTCATCCCGCTTGGTCCACTCCGCGCGGCGTCATCCACCTCGTTCGTTGATCCCGATATTAGGCCGACGCCGCATGCCCATCTATGAATGCGTTGAAAGGCTGACGAGCGATGCCCAGACCATCTGCCACGACAGCACCTCTTCGGCGGCTGCCGGTTCAGGCTAGGAGCTCCGCGCGCGACGCGCTCGTGTCGGCTCTGGTCAACGACGCGAACACTGTGGTCGATGCGCTGCGCGGAGCGGATCTCGACGAGCCGGCCGCCCGCGCGTTGGCGTGGCTGGCGTTGGTAGCCGGGCAGGACGTTGAGCCGGCCGAAGGCTCCGACGGCACCGACGGCAGGTGGCGTATCGCCCGTCGGGTCGCGCCGGAGCGGGTGATCAGTGTGGTCGATCCGCAGGCGCGGCACGTGCACAAGACCGTGCATCACCGTCAGGACGGCTACAAGGCCCACGTCGCGGTCGAGCCGGACACCGGGTTGTTCACCGCCGGGGAGGTCACCGAGGCAGCCGGCGAGGACAACCACGAAGCCGTCCTCGGCCTGGCGCTGCTGGACGAGGACACCGAACCAGGCGACCTGGAGGTGTTGGGGGTGACTCGGCCTACAGCACTGGCCAAACCCGCGCCGCCCTCAACCAGGCGGGACATACCGCGATCATCAAACCGCCGCCGCTGCGCCCCGCCGTGCCTGGCGGGTTCACCCTGGACGACTTCACCGTCGACGAGGCCGCCGCCACCGTCACTCGCCCAAACGGGGTCACCCGGACCCTGACCCCGGCACGCACCGCCACCTTCGGCACCGCCTGCCGCGCCTGCCCGCTACGTCAACGATGCACCAGCGCCAAAGACGGCCGGACCGTGCGGCTACACAAACACGACGCCCTGCTCCGGCAGGCCCGCCGCGACTGGACCATCAACCCCAACCTGCGTGAGACCTACCGCCAACACCGGCCCATGGTCGAACGCTCCATCGCCTGGCTGATCGGACCGAAAGGTCGCTGCCGCAAACTGCGCTACCGCGGCGTCGGCCAGGTGGTAGGCGTTGGCCGCCACCGCGCCGAGCCCAAACAGCGCCACCAGTGTCCCGATCAGCGGGCGTCGGGCCTGTCGGCGCCAGGCCAGGAAGACCGCCAGCCAGGGCAGGGCGAACAGGGTAAAGTTCCGCGCGTAGAACGCGCCGTCGTCCGCCAACCTCAACCCGAACAGCTCCGGCACCTTGATGGACACCGCCGCGCTCGCCCCGCAGAGGACCATCGCCCACATGTCCCGCCGTGAGTGCGTATCCGCCGCCGGGCTGTCAGGGTCGCCGGTCAGCACCAACTGCTTCCACAATCCTTCCGAATGCTCCCGGGCGAACTCGCGCGACAGCTCGTCGAGGCTGCCCATCCGCTTCACCGCGACGAGGAACGCCTCGCCCGGGCTCAGGCCTGCAGCGCGACTGACGGCCGCCTCGGCGCGCGCGTGGTCGGGGCTGGGCGGTGGCGTCGATTCCACACGGTGTGTCGGAGAGCGCCTGGACGGTCACTGCGGGCACAATCGCAGGGCGTTGGAGTGAACGAAGGCGTTCCCGTCGGAGGTGCCTGTTGTTGCGGTGTCCAGGCCGGCTGGCTCGGTGGACGCTGCGTGGCGCTCTCCTGATCGGAGGCGTGGTCGGCCTTTGGGGCTTTCATGAGGCGGTTGCGGATGACGCTGCTCTGGCGGCCGGACCCGCTGCCTCTTGCACCCTCGGCGACCGGCTCAGCGCCGGCGGAACCCTTCTCGGCAGCTCCCTGGGCTGTGAGCCCTTCTCGCTCACCGGCCCCGCGATGGAGAGCGCGGCAGGCCGCGTCGGCGGTGAGGTAACGGTCGCAAGCCGGGGCCAGCTGGCGGGCCTGGACCTGCCGGTGCGAATGCCGGCGGGTCAGCGGTCGGCAGGTGTGCAACTTGCCGTAGGCCAAGTGGTGGACCCGACGGCAGCCGCCGACGCCGAAACGGTCGTCGAGGCAGTCGCCTCGGCGACGCGTCCGATCGTGGGCCTGGCGTCGCCCGTTGTGGAGAAGATCGCCGGGACAGGCCTGCTGGAACCGGTCGGCACGGTCGTCCGGCCAGTGACCGAGCCGATCGTTGACGTTCTACCGCCCGCTCTGGCGCCGGTGCTCGGCCTGGCCCAGCCGATCATCGGCTCACCCGCCGCGCCTGCGATGCCTCCCACCGGCCCCGCCGTCGACGCGCCGCCGTCGACGGATGAGGCGCCGCCGGCCGCGACGCCCACCACGATCGCCCGCCCCGTACCACCGATGGCCGCGGTCCAGCCGGCAGCCCCGGCGCGGGCGCGGACGTCCGTGACAGCAAACCTTGACCCCCGGTCCCTGAAGGCGATCGGGACAAGTCAGGCGCCGCGGGCAGGCGACCTGACCCACGCCCTCGGGTTGACTGGGGGCGTTCCCGCCAGCGGTGCCGGCCACGGCTCTGCTGCCGGCGGGACAGGAATCCCGGCTGACGCTTCGCCGCCCTCCTCGTCCCCGGACCTGCAGACTGTCGGCGGTTACGTCACCGGATGCGAGAAGCTCGCGAGCCGCTCCGGTCAACCAGACACCAGACCCGCCTGAGCAACCCCGGCCATCCTCGCCCGAGCCGGGACAGCCGCGACGACCATTCGCCCCACACAGGCGCCGTCATCGCCGCTGCCACCTGGGGTCCGGTCCCGCCTACACAGTCCCGCGGGAACCGCTTCTGCCCGTACCTCCCTGGCTTCATCCGCACGGTTCGTGTGAAGAAGAAGCCGCCTCTGCCGCCGGGCGTCATAACGTCCCCCGAACTCTGCGCAGCCCGGCGACAACGCCATCGCTGACCAGCCGCATCTGCTACCCGGAGAACCGCGTGATCAACAACCTGCCCGTCTGCCGCGCCCATTGGCACGACATCCCCCACATCGTCGATCTTGTCGTCGGCCCCTTCGCCGACAGCACGATCGGCGCATGGCTCGTACCCGACGAACACCGCCGACGGGACATCCTCAGCGCCGTCCTCCGCGTCTGGACCGAACACGCGCTGCTGTTCGGCGAGGCCTACCTCCTGCAGGATCATTCCGCCGCCGCCGTGTGGCTGCACCGCTACGGCCCCCTCTCACCACCAACCGGGTACGGCGAGCGGCTCGCTGTCGCCTGCGGCGAGTACGTGGACCGATTCCTGCACCTCGACGACGTTCTGCACACGCACCGACCCAACGGCCCCCACAACCACCTGGCGTTCTTCACCGTCGCACCAAAGCCGTACCGGGTCAGACGTGCCAGCACCCTGCTCGCCACCAGCAACGCCCGAATGGGCCAGGCCCTGCTGCCCACCTACACGGAGGCGGCAACCCTCGCCGACCGAGACCTCTACGCACGGCACGGCTACGTCCCCCTCGAACCATTCACTCTCCCCGACGGCACCACCACCTACCCCATGTGGCGCACCCCAAAGCAGCGCCGGCGCCGCGACCGTTCATCCACCCCACCCGCACAACCAGACCAGCCCACCCCCGCCCTGAACGACCTTCCGATCCGGCTCATCCTCGACACATCCGCCATCCTCGCGTTCACCGAGGGCTCGACCGCCGTGGGCGAAGCGATCGCCAAGGTCGCCGACGAGGGCTGCCTCTTCGGGCTACCCGTGATGTGCCTGGCCGAAGCAGCCCGATCAGTCACCGACACCGACCGGCTCGACCTCCTGGTCAACCATCCCGCCGCGGCGGTGCTGACCGTTGACCCCCTCCAGTGGAAAACCCTCGCCACCACCCACCGCGCGGTCGGCCGGCTAGACACCGCGGGCGCCCTACTCGCGGCAGCGGGCAACAACTGCAGGGTTCTGGCCGAACAGCCCGGGCGGTAGCGGGTCTGACCTAGGCAGGCGAACCGTCAGCTCGACGAGTGGCAGGGATTCGTCCGTTGCCTCGGGCTGCCGCGCAGACCGACGCTGTGGGTCCTCGGCAGCTCCGCCGTGTCGCAGGCTGCCGCGCCTGCTGCCGCCGCGGTCACGCGTCAACTGGCGATCGATTAGGATGGGTGTCCACGGGCTGGTCGCGAACAGCGGCTCCGCGCATTGAATGGAAAGCCATGCGGCAACGGATGCTTGCGACGTCGGTCAGCCTGATCATCGCTTCCACAGCCGGTTGCTCCTCGGACATCGCGGACGACGCCGGAGCAAAGAACCCGGCTAGCTCCACTCCGACAATCGCCACGCGGGCACCGCACCGCACTCCACCCCAAACCACGAAAGCGGCGGTCCCGTCGCCGGCAACTCAGCTCAGATGGAACGGTCCCTCGAAGGCCGAGCCGGCCTTGCCCCGACTCCCGCCCTTGCCCGAGCCGCGGCCAAGGTCCAATCGCCCTGCCCCCGATGGAGTCGTCTACGGCGGGTCTGCTCGTGTGCGGATTCGGGACGGGTGGAATGGCGACGTCAGATGGGACGTGATGGATCATCGCGTGCAGTGCCAGTGGTACGACCACGCCTTGTACTGGTCGGCCGGCACTCACCTACTCGATGACCGTCCAACCGCAGGCGATGGTGGACTGGCCATACAGGTGGTGGAGGACCATACCAATCCTTTCGATCCCGCCCGCGTTACTGGGCGCAGGCTGGTCCTGACGTTCAAGGACGAACGGGGCAACACGCACAAGGCCATCGCAAGTCACCCGGACGCGAACTACTCCGATAAAGCCTCCCTCATGACGAAGACCAGCCCAGACAAGAGGCAGATCACCGCCAGCGCAGTCATGGTCGCGCACCCCGAGGTCGACTTCAACGACCAACGGATCGCCTGGGTGACCGTCACCGCGACGATCAGCTGCGACGGTCGGCCACCAATGCCAAACGCATAAGGACATGCGGCACCCTCGCGGCGGTTGAGCGGCCCGTGACCTGACTTCCCTGCGACATCAGCCTGTACAGCAGCCCACCACCAGGCGCCGTCCAGAAAGGACGGCTACGGCACGCTGGCTGTCCGTTCAGCTGGGCGGGACGGCCGGCCTCCCACCTCCCGCTGTCCCGTCCGGTCTCTCCCTGCCGATCCGCAACAGTGACCCTGACGCTGCCGGAGGCTCCATGATCGTCGAATCGACCACCCGCACACCGCCGCCCCGCTGGCCAGTCAACAACAGCCGGCCGGCACCAGCCTCGCCCTCCTCGACGCCCGCGTCACCCCTGACGAACTCGCCCGCGTCGTCGCCCTGATCCGCGGCTGACTAGCGCATAGGCCCACCACCGGTTGGTGCGCTGAGTCTCGGTGGGTGGCGGGCGGGGCACGTTCCCTACCCGCGCTCGCGTGGGCACTCTGTGGGAGTTCAGCATCGGCCCCTTCGGTCGAAAATTCTGCACTCGGGACGCCATGCCGCCTCGGCGTAAGTCGCCGCCGAACCCCGGACGGCCCATCGAGGAAAAGATCGACGAGCCGTCCAGACGGAAGGACCCACACGTTCGGCCCGTCATAGATGCGTCTCTACAGGAAGAATTTCCCCTTCCCTTGCGGGCCGCTGCGCCGCCGGCCGCGAGGCGGCGCCCGGGCCGTTCGGGCTTCGTTAGGTAGCCGGGTCAGCCCATCAGGCTGCGGACGACCTCGTCGGTGGTGGCCACCTGGCCGAGTTGCCCCAGCGTTGCCAGGCTCGCCTGGTGCGCGTCGTCGGTCGCAGCCATGCAGGCGTCGGAGACGATCACGATGCGGTACCCGTGGTTGACCGCCTCGTAGGCAGTGCCGGTGACGGAGAGGTTGGTGGCCACACCCGTGAAAAGGATTGTGTCAATGCCCCGGGCGCGCAGGATCGTGTCCAGCTCGGTGCCGAAGAAGCCGGTGAGCCGGACGTGAGTGATGACGACGTCGCCCGCCTGCGGCATGACTTCCTCGATGATCCGGGTCTTCGGGGTGCCTTCGAGGAAGGCCTGCTGCTGGCGGATCATCGCGAAGGCGGGGGTGTTGGGGATGAGGTCCGGGTAGCCGGGTCGGTGGGCGACGCGCGTGTAGACGACGAGGCCACCGCTGGACCGCACCACATCGGCGACCCGAGCCGCGTGCGTCGCGACCCGGTGCCGGGTGACCTGCCCAGCGAAGAACGGGCCGAATATCCCGTCGGGGCTGACGACCTCGTGCTGCCAATGGACGCCCAGGACGGCGGTGCGCGCCCGGTCGATCTCCTGCATTGACCCTCCCGTCACGGGCCGGAGAGCTGTTGCGGCGCCGGCTGGTACCCGCGTCGGCCATTGGCGGCCGGCCCTCTGCCGTAGGCGTCCAGACGCCCCCACCGGCCGGGTATGTCCAGCAGCGCCACGAAGTCGAGATTAGCGGGAAGGGCAGGTCTGATCACCAGATCATCGCCGACCGACCGGAGTCCGAGCATCGTTCTCAGCAGCAGGAGCGGGGCGCCAGCGGACCATGCCTGGGGGCTGCACGCCGTGGGGTAGTTGACGGGATATCTGGTCTCGGCGCGGGCGGTCCCGGCGAACGCCTCGGGCAGCCGGCCGTCGTAAAAGGCCGCGGCGTCCAGGATTCCGGCCGCGATCCGGGCCGCCTCGTCGGGATACCCGTAGCGCCGCAGTCCCCAGGCGATGAACGAGTTGTCGAACGGCCAAATGGTTCCCACGTGATACCCGATCGGGTTGTAGCGGGCCTCGCTGTCGGCCAACGTGCGCACGCCCCAACCGCTGAACAGGGCGGGCGACATGAGATGACGCACCACGGCCGCGGCCTTCTGCACCTCGAGGATGCCGCTCCACAGCAGGTGGCCCATGTTCGACGACATGGCGTCCACCTGGCGGCCGTCGCCGTCGAGGGCGAGCGCCATGTACCCGCCGTCGGCGATCCAGAAGTCCCGGTTGAAGCGCTGCTTGAGGTCGGCGGCCTCCCGCTCCAGCCGGTCGGCGTACGCCGGATCGTTCCAGAACATGCGAGCCAGCCGGGCCGTGCGCATCTTCGCGTCGTACGCATACCCCTGCAGCTCACAGGTGGCACGGGGAAAGGCCGGCAGCCGGTCGTCGCGGTACGAGATGCTGTCCCAGGAGTCCTTCCAGCACTGGTTCTCCAGGCCGTTCTTCGTGTTGCGCCGCTCGTAGGAGATGTAGCCGTTGCCGGTCAGGTCGGCGTAGTCGTTGATCCAGTCGATCGCGGCACGTGCTTCCTGCTCGACCGAGCGCACGAGGTCGGCGTCGCCGGTCCACAGCTCGTACTCATCCAGTAGCACGAGGAACAGGGGAGTGGAGTCTGCGCTGCCGAAGTACGGAGTGTGTGGGGTCTCCTCGAAGATGCTCATCTCGCCGTACCGCATCTCGTGCAGGATCCGGCCGGGTTCCTCCTCCCGGAAGTCGTCGACCCGGCTGCCCTGCCGGAACGCGAGCACTCTCAGGGTGGTGGCGGCGAGTTCGGGTGCGAACGGCAACGCCTGGAGGCTGGTGAAGATGCTGTCCCGACCGAACAGGCTCATGAACCAGGGCAGTCCTGCGGCTGGCACGCTCTTGTCGTCGGCCAGGAACGGGCTGAAGCGCAGCGCGGCCAGGTCGATGAGGCTCTGCCGGTACGTGCTGCGCAGTGGCTCCCAGTCGGACTCCAGACGCGGTGCCTGGTCCAGCCATTCCAGGAGATCGCGGTGCTTGTCCCGGCCCGTTCGCGCCGCTCGCCCTGGGATCGTGAGCCGCTCCAGACCTCTCGGCATCGGAAGGTCCGGCAGGGCGCTGAGTCGGGCAGACCATCGACTGTGGGGTTCGATGTGAACCTTGAGCGTCAAGCCGTCATCGTCCAATTCCGCTGGCGCCGAGGCGGAGATGATGGTTTCCCGTCGGAAGCGCTCCCGTTCGTAGCCGAGCACCAGTCGCCCGTCGTCGACTCGCCGGTAGTGCCGGCCCTGCTTCCTCGTCGCGTCCTTGACCTCGAAGAGGTCCGCGAAGTCGGCGTCCGCCTCGACCCGGAGGGTCAGGTCGACAGGTTGCCGATCGTTGTTGAGGATGGTCAGGTCCTCGTGGAGGCCGGTGTCCAGGGTGTGCCTCCGGCGCACGGCCAGGGTGCTGTTGACGTAGACGTCCTGGCCGCCTGGGACCAAGTAGAA
Source organism: Micromonospora sp. GCM10011541 (assembly GCF_042650725.1). Lineage (NCBI taxonomy): Bacteria > Bacillati > Actinomycetota > Actinomycetes > Micromonosporales > Micromonosporaceae > Micromonospora > Micromonospora sp. GCM10011541. Next base: position 887 of record NZ_JBHSBP010000030.1, on the reverse strand, counting down.
CCGGTTCTCGAAGTAGTTCACGTCGTCAATGGAAAGGGTGGTCAGCCGCTCCCCGTTGATTGTCAGCACCCACTCTTCGACAACAAACGGGTGTCGTGAGCGAAGAGGCTGTCAAGCCCCGGGTTTGGTGGAGAGTTGGTTAGCTGGTTTTCAGGGGTGCGGTGACCGGCTGGGTCATCGCGTGTAGTGCCTCGTGTTCGGCGGGTGGGATGTGCCCGAGCTCGCCGTGCAAGCGGCGGTTGTTGTACCAGTCGATGTATTCGACGGTGGCCATCTCCAGGTCGTCGAGTCCGCGCCACGGGCCCTTGTTGCGCACGAGTTCGGCCTTGTACAGGGAGTTGAACGCCTCGGCCATCGCATTGTCGTACGAGTCGCCCTTGGACCCGACGGAGGCGACGGCGCCAGCCTCGGCCAGCCGCTGGCTGTAGCGAATCGCAAGATACTGGACTCCCCGGTCGGAATGATGAACGAGTCCGCCCAGGTCAGCGCCTTGATTCTCGCGGCGCCAGATCGCCATCTTCAACGCGTCGAGAGCCAGGTCGGTGTAGAGCGACGTGGACACCTGCCAGCCGACGATCATGCGGGAGTACACGTCGAGGACGAACGCGGCGTACACCCAGCCCACGCTGGTGCGCACGTAGGTCAGGTCGGCGACCCACAGCTGGTTCGGGCCGGCTGCGGTGAAGTCCCGTTTGACCAGGTCAGCAGGGCGGCTGGTCTCGGCCGCCGGCCGGGTCGTGCGCGGTGACTTGTCGCGCAGCAGCCCACGCAGCCCGGACTCACGCATCAGCCGCTCGACGGTGCACCGGGCCACCCGAACACCACGGCGGTGCAGCTCGTGCCAGATCTTGCGGGCCCCGTAGACGCCGTAGTTCTCCTGGTGGATC
>NZ_JBHSBP010000029.1:0-23104 GCF_042650725.1 Micromonospora sp. GCM10011541 | reverse complement strand
AAGCCACCGTGCACGTCGCCGCGATCAACGAGTGGCTGTGACCGACTTCGACACAGGCTCTAGAGCAGGCAATCAATGCTGCGAACGAGGTGAAGGCCGATCTTGCCGAGGTCACCTTCATCGATTCCACCGTGATCACGGCCCTCGTAACATCCCAGAACCTGGCGAGGGCAGCCGGTCGCCGCTTCGCCGTGGTCAATCCCGAGGCCCAGGTGCACCGGGTCCTCGCTGTCACCGGTGTCCTGCAGGCTCTGACCACCGAAACGCGGTGACGAGCCACCACCTTTGACATGAGGCGCGGGGGTCGGCAGCCGACAGTGGCGGGATGCTCCGGGTTGCCGGGCGGGCCCTAGCCTTCGCGCGTCGGCGCGGCACCTACCAGGTCTGAGTTAACGATCGTGCACGGTGAGCTGGGTACCGGGGTGTGTGAGCTGGGCTCGCGACAGCGGGATACGCGCCAAATCCCCTCGTCGGCGCGCTTGAGCAAGGTGCGGAAGCCGGCGCGGACCAGCGAATGGTCGTCGGCAGGCCGCCACGAGCGTGAGGTCGTGCTCGACGCGGACCTGGTCTTCCAGGTCGGCTTGTTCATTACTGGTTGTCCGGCATGGGGCCGTTTATCTCGCCGCCGGGTGGCGAGGTGGGCGCGGGGGTGTCGGTGCCAGTAGTCGGCTCGAGGCAGGCGGTCACGGTGGCAGTCACCCCATTGAGCCGGCGGGTGAGGACGAGGCCGTCGGTCAACTGGTGGGCGAGCCACAGTCCGCGGCCCCCGGCGGTATCGACCGCGGGCAGTCGCACCCGCAGGCTGCCCGGCGCCGCGCCTTGGTCGGTGACCTCGCAGATCAAGACGTCGGCCTGGCGGCGCAGCTCGAGGTGGCCGTGGCCACCGCCGTGGCGCACGGCATTGGTGATCAGTTCATGGACGGCGAGGACGAAGTCGTCGCCGGCATCTCCGGTCAGTCCCGCGGCGGTCACCTGCGCCTGGAGTGCGTGTCGGAGCGTGCCAACCGTCGCGCTGGTGAAGTCCTGCGACATGATCGGAACGACGGCAGCGACGAGGGCCGGCGCCGGATGTCCCGGGTCGGAAGCCTCAGCGTCGCCGGTCACTCTCGCAGGCTACCCACCGCTGGCGGTACCGGAACCACTGAGTACAACTACGCGCGATCGCGGAGGCGCGGCCAACGATCTCGGCGTTCCTCGCCTACGTTGGCCCGCATTGGTCATGGGCGAGAAGCGGTCGTCGGCCTGGACGGGCCTGACCCGCTCCCGCCAGTCTGGCCCCACCCCTTCGACGCTTCCCCGTGCCCAGCGCGGACGTGGCGCCGATAGGTCGCCTACGGGACAGCCTCACGGCCGCGGGCCCCGATCGGCGCGGCGTGACATGGAGTCAGCTATCTGCCGTCGGCGGTACTGATCGTGGAGCCGTTACCGCCGTTCGCACACCAGGCCGTCGCCGTTCCGGTCGCGGTACCAGGCGTATTCCGGGTCGATGCCCCTGCGGTATGGGCCGTAGCCGGCCGCGTTCGCCTCCTTGCACGTGCCGAACCGAGGATCCGTCACCGGCACTGGTGGCGGCATTGGCCTGGTGCTGGTCGGGGCCGGTCGTGGACTGCTGGCGCGCGTGGCCGTCGGCTTGACGGTCGCCTTCGGCGCCGCGGTCGTGGTTTTGGCGCTGCTGTCCCCTGCAAGGGGAGCCGGCGCGGTGGGCTCCACTGGTGCAGGGGTCGGACGGGTATCGGCGTCAACGAGGCGGTTGCCGGGCGTGGCGTTAGGCGTGGTGTTACGGGCACTGGGCCGCGCCGTGTCGGAGTCGTTGTCCGCTGCGTTGATCACCGCGCCGCCGCAACACAGCCCGACCACAACGGCGGCGGCAGCGATCAGCCATGGCAATGCCTTCCTCTTGACCGGCGCGGGAGGCGCGGGATATAGCGGCAGGACTGCGGTGTCGTCGAGCGACATCTCGTGCGGGCGGCCGTGGGACGGCGTCGGTGTCGTCATCGGGGCTGTTCCTGACAGTGGGGAGCGAGTTCGGTTTCCGGCAGGACCGGGCCGGGACGAGGGTGTTGGGCGAAGACCCAGGAACACACCCGACCCGACCTGGTCACTCTGGTGGCCGGACGCGTTAGCAATGGTCTGGGGACCAGTGCCGCAGCTTAGGCACCTCCGGCCAATGCGCGCCAGATCTCCCGCGGAGGTCCGGCAATGGTTCCGGCGTGCGGCGGGGCGATGTGACGCCGGGTGGTGGCTGCCAGGCATCCGGCAGCCACCACCCGGCAGGCGGTGCGGACAATTTCAGGAGGAGACTGTTGGGGCCAGGTTGTGCCCCTACCTCACCTGGTGTCCGTCACGGTGGGGGTGCCCGGAACTGCGGCGCCGAGCCACAGTTGGGTCAGGACGTAGCGGGCTCCGCTCGGGATGGTGCCGGACTCGTCCGCGGCCGACGACGCCGCCGAGCCGAGCAGGGTGCACGACTCGTCGTAGAAGTACAGGTCGAAGTCGTACGGCGTGACGGTGTCGCTGTGAACACGGACCTCGTGGGCTCCGTCACCGAAGCTGTCCGGCAGCTTGGTGACCCAACCGTCCGCGCCCTGCGCTGGCGTGGCCGGCACCGCGCAGGCCGTCTTGAACGCGGTGGCGTCGTCGGCCGTGCCGGTGGACGGGTTACCCGCGGCGATCACCCCGGTCTCGGTCACCGGCGCGTCCGGCGGGGACGGCGGCAGCGGCTCGACCCCGGTGGCGGTCTTCGAGAAGACCTGCAATTCGGCGGCCTGCACGCCAGTCTTCGTCTCGCCGAGCGCGGTGTCGGTCCAGAACCGCACGTACTGCGCCTGCACCGGCTGCGGCAGCGCGCGTCCCGGGCGGCCGGCCCGTCCGATGGCCGGGGTGCCGGAAGGCGCCACGAACAGGAGTACGGCCGCCATGGTCGAGGCCGGGACGATGAGTTCGCTCGGACGGCCCACCGGCTCGGCCGCCGACTCACCGACACCAGCGGTACGCAGACGACCTCACGAGGGCGGGGGCGGTCAGTCGTGTCGCTGCGCCCCATGATGCTTCTGGTTTTGTCGCAGGGCTTCCTCGAGTTGGTCTTCGAGGATGATGATCCGGCAGGCGGCCTCCAGGGCGGTGCCCTGATCGACCATCTCCCGGGCTCGGGCCGCCAGGCGTAGCTGGTAGCGGGAGTAGCGGCGGTGGCCGCCGGCGGAGCGGTGCGGGTCGATCAGTTTCGCCTCGTCCAAGCGGCGCAGGAAGTCCTGCGAGGTGCCGAGCATCTCCGCGGCCTGGCCGATGGTGTAGGCGGGGTAGTCCTCGTCGCCGAACATGTCATCAGGGCTTTGGCCCATGTCACCTCCACGTCGAGGGCCCCGGCGCGTAAGCGCCGGGGCCCAGGGTTACGGGTCAGAACACCATCTACCGACAGGAACGTCGGCTTGTCGTATCCGCACCAGCCGCAACTGACGGCTTCGGGTGCGAGGATCGCATAAGCGTGACCGGAGACCACCTCTCGTTCGATGGAAACTGCGGTGTCCGCCCGGCCTGGATTGACGGCCAACGGCGGGCGATCCAACGGTGTACGGCCCTCCCTTTCCTCTGCCTTCTCTTTCCCTTGCTGACGTGCGGTCCACCGGTGTCGGAGCCCACGCGACTTCATGGCCCCTACACGTACGGCAAACATCAGATGGAGCCCTGAAGACGCCTTGGCCCCACCTGTGGTGCCCCGTCGCGCATCACGTCGGGGCTGACGTGCTTCTACTGCCGAAAGGAAACGGTGAAACTCGTTCCCGCTTCCCGCCGCCCGTCGTGACCTCACGGCCGGGCGGTCCGCCTGCATCTTGTGGCTCTCTGTTCTCGACTCGAAGAAGAGTACCCCGCACCACTAAGGATGTCTAGTCGTTTCAGCATAGATTTTCGGGCTGGCTGTCAGTAGCCTCGGCGGCCAGCCAGAGGGGCATCAGGGAGAGCTGGCGGGTGGCACGGTCGCGCATCGGCACGGACGTCGACATGAACGGCGTCGCCATTCTCGGCCCCGTCGGCGACCTCGATGCCGACACCAGCGAAGACCTCACCGAGGCGATCACCGCGTCCTGACTCGCCTCCGGGTGACGCACCTGGTGGTGACCCTCGTCCGGGTGTCATCCCTTGACTCGCGGCCTGCCCGTGCTCGTCGAGTGCCACGGTCACCCGACGGCGTCCGGCCGACCGTGGCGTCGTCCAGTCACTGCCCGCCCCCGGCAGTGACCTTACCGGGATCGTTTCCTGATCCGATCGATCTGTGATGGTCCCCAGTCTTGCCCGGCTGTGTTCACCCACGCGGAGGGGGCGGGCGGTCCTGCCGGCGCGGTTTGGGTGAGAGACGCCGGCGGAGCGGATAGCGGCCGAGGGACAACCTGAGTCGTGCGATGGCTTAGGTGGGCGGCGTTTTGGTGATACGCGTTGCCGCGGTGACCAGCCGCTTGCGTACGGTGTGTTCGGTGCGCTGGAGGTCTGCCGTCGACAGGACGCACGCCAAAGCTGCCGGCTGACCCGCGGTCGAGACGAGCACAGCAGCCGTGGCCGTGGCCGGATGGTAGTGGCCCGACTCGCTGTGCAAGCGGCCCCGGTTGGCGGTGGTCAGCGTCGGGTTCAACGCCTCGACGTCGCTGACAGTGGAGGTGCCAAGGTTGGACGTTGGGGCCTGTTTGAGGTAGCTCGCGCGGGTGGGAGTGAGCGTGGACAGCAGCGCGAGGCCCCAGGCGGTGACGTGCGGGGCCTCGTGGAATCCGGGGACCAGCTGGTCGTGGTGGGCAGTCCGAGGACCGGGGGCGACGGCGGTGAGCGTGATCCTGCCGTCGACGAACTGTGCGAGGCAGTGGGTGTATCCGGTGTCGACGGCCAGGCGCCGCAGCTCGTCGGTCACCGCGGCAGACGGGCGGATGGCCTCGCGGAGGTCCCGGTATCGGTGGGCTACCTGCAGGCCGGCAGTGAAGGTGCCGTCTTCGCGCCGAACGAGATAGCCCTCGTAGGTCAGTGTCCGGACTATGTGGTAGACGGTCGCGGAGTTCAGGCCACACCGGCTGGCCACTTGTTTGACGGTCAGACCGCGCGGCGTGCCACCGACGGCTTCCAGCACCCGCAGCGCCCGGGACACGCTGGAGAGCAGATCCGATGGCGGTATCAGGGGCTGCTCACCCACAGCGGTCCTCCGATTAACGCTCGACTCGTAGCGGCCGGTTCTCCCCTCACGTCATACCCGCGTCGGGTCCCGCTATCTCGCATCGCGGCTCACCGCGAGGACGACTGACGGCCCCGCAAACGAAGGTGAGACCTGGGCGATGACCAGCGCGGGGGGCATCTCATGGTCAACATATCGCGCCATCGCACAAGGACGGGACGCGTCTTGCGGGAGTCCCGTACCCAGGCCAGGGTCTTGGGCCACCGCGGGACGGCCGCAGTGCCGGAGGCTGACGCCGCGGGTGATTTCGCCGCCCGCGATTGCGGTCAGGTCGGCGTGGGGCGGCTACCGCGGGGCAACTCTCCGGGGTGATGATCCGGTACCGCAGGGCCCTGGCCGCCACCCCGGTCGGCGACGACCAGCAGCCCGGCCAGCACCAGCAGAAGGACGACGAAGGTCGGATTCGCCATCCGCTCCGAACTGGCCGCCTACGTGATCAGCTTAGCGGAGGAGCACACCTACAAGGCGCGACCGTCGCTACGAGCTGGTCACCGGCTGCGGCCACTCCTGAACTCGCATGTTCCGGCTGACGTGGTCGTGCCCATCGAGGGCGCTGCATCATGTGGAGGCCTGGTGCTGTTGCGTTGCCGGATCGACAGACGTGTTGAGCCCCGAGGGCTGGTCTCGTGTCAGATCGCCCGGGCGAGTTCGGTGAATGCAGCCGCGACCCGCTGAGCGGGCGGAGCGTCGATACCGAGCTCGTAGTGGCCGCGCCGGAGATTCTGCATGAACGCGTGCCCGGTGATAACCACCTGGGCTGTGTTGTCCTTCCGCAGCCCACGCATCGGTCTCAGCCTGTGTTTGAGCTGGCTGTGATCAGCCTCTATCGGGTTGTTGGCGTGCTGCTCGACGTGGTGCCATGCGTGCGGGATCAACTCGTCGAGCACGGCGGGGTAGACCGCGGCGGCGTCGGTGACCACCTCGGTCGGCTTGACCTTGAGCGTGGCGATGGCGCGTCGGAAGAACCGCCGGGCCGCGTCGGCGTCGCGGCGGGTCGAGACCAGCACGTCGATGACCTGCCCGTACTGGTCTATCGCACGGTAGACGTAGCGCCACACGCCGTTGACCTTGATGTAGGTCTCGTCGACGTGCCACCTGTCGCCGGGCGCGTGCCGGCGGAATCTGGCGGCGCCGGCCAGCAGCGGGGTGAACCGTTGCACCCACCGGTAGACGGTGACGTGGTCGACCTCGACGCCGCGTTCGACCAGCAGTTCTTCGACGTCGCGGTAGGACAGGTTGAACCGCAGGTACCACCGGACCGCGACGATGATCACCTCGGGTGGGAACCGGAACCCGGCGAACGCGGACTTCGGCGGTAGCCAGGGGCGAGGACGGTTCGACAGCTTCACTGGTCAAGCCTGCCTCGATCTTGCCAACGACCAACGCAACAGAGCCCTGCGGACAGGCCAGCGCGTGGGTGGTGCAGACTGGGCCGATGAGTCCTGCCGGCCGTGGCCCACGAGACAAGCAGAATACGACATCCGGTCGCCGCTCCGACCTCGTCGTGGTGGGCAACGTGGAGGAGAAGTGCGACTGTCCCGCGTGTTCAGGCGGGGAGCTGGATCCCGAACAGATGCTCGCCGAGTTGGTGGACGGTGCCGCCGACCTGGCCGGTTGCGAGGATCCGCTGGAGGCGGAGCTGGCCGGCGCACTGTTCGTGGCGATGGCGGTGGCCGGCGGTGACGACACCGTACCCGCTTTCGCCCAGGCATTTATCCCGGCGATCGAGGCACGCGGTAACGATGCGGCCCTGACGCTGCTGACCGCGATCGGCGCCGCGGCCAGTGCCGGTCCCGAGCAGGTGGCAGAGGCCGCCGTGGCAGCCGCCGGCCGGTTGGCCGTCGACGGAGTCCCCGCGCCGGCCTGGGCCCGGAAGCTGGAGCAGCCGCTGCACTCTGGCCCCTTCACTCGGCTGTACGACACCGAGGGGACCATGTCGGTGTTGGTCGGCTCGTTCCAGCGGGCGGGGCACGAGCACGCGGTCATGGTCCTGGTGGATCACGACGACTGCGGCGCCGCCGACGGCATCCTCGTCGTGGACGGGGCGGACCTGCCGGTGGCGCTGAAGGACATCCGCGAAAGCGGTCGGCGCGACGGCCTGACCATCAAGACCCAGAAGCTGGGCGCGCCTGAGTTCCGCTGGTACGTCGAGCAGGCGATGCAGGCGCGTGCCGTGCACGACGCCGAGAACGGCGACGATGGCAGCCAGGACGCGCCGGAGCTTGTCGACGAGGAGGACGGGCCCGGGTATGACGTGCTGGCGGTGCTGGTCCGTACCCGGTTGGCTGCTCTCCCGCAGCCGCGTAAGCCCAAGGGGGCGGTCGTGTCCGGGCACGGCGCTGGTGGCCGGGACGCGATGGCGGTACTGCAGCAGTTCGCCCAACTCGTCAACCGTTCGGGCGACCCTTCCGATCTCGGTCTCGACTTCCTGACAGCAGGGCGGGCGCAGCCGGCGAAGCTTCCGGCCAAACGGAAAAAGACCGCCGGCCCGGCACAGGTGTATCAGCTCAAGGTGAGTCTACGTGGGGCGAAACCACCCATCTGGCGGCGGCTGTTGGTGCCTGCGGACATCAGCCTGGCCCGGCTGCACGACACCATCCTTGCGGCATTCGGTTGGCACGGCGGCCACATGCACGTGTTCGAGACGGCGTACGGCGACTTCGGGCGCGCCGACCGCGAGTTGGGGCACCGGGCGGACGGGTCGGTGACGCTGGAGCAGGTCGCGCCCGAGGCGAAGGACAAATTCCGATACACCTACGATTTCGGGGACGACTGGGTACACGACATCCTGGTCGAGAAGGTGCTCGTCCCGGACCCGTCGACAGACCATCCCAGGTGTACCGGCGGGAAGCGGGCCGCCCCGCCCGATGACTGCGGGGGAATCTGGGGATACCAGGAGCTGGTCGAGGTACTCACCGACCCCGCACACCCCGAGCACGAAGAACGCCTGGAGTGGCTGGGACTGGCCGATGCCAGCCAGTTCACCCCGGACACCTTCGACATGGAGGAAGTGAACCGCCGGCTGCGTGCCCTTCGCTGAGCGGCCAGCCATCGCCAACCCGGGATACTCGCCGGACCGGGTGACGACGTCACCCGGATCGTGCGGGTTAAGTGGGATGGACAGCATCGAACCTGGTTTGCTGGCCTTGCGAACCGGGCTGTCACACCTTGAGGACGTCCACGTCGTACAGCGCGATCGACACGTCACGGGTGACCAACGTCAAGCCTTCGGTGACCGCTTGTGCCACCAGCATGCGGTCGAAGGGATCACGGTGATGGAATGGGAGGCGCCCGGCAGCGATCGCGTGAGCGTGAGTCACCGGCAGTTCACGGAGGCCCATATCCCGTACCCGTTCGGCGAGGTCCGCCGGTCCAGCGAGCTTTCCATCGGTCTGCTTGATAGTGATCTCCCACAGGCTGACCGGGGACAGGAAGATGTCAGGGTCATAACGCAGCCGGTCAAGGAATTCCTCGCCAAGGGTGGCATCGCCGGTGATGGCCCACAGCGCGATGTGGGTGTCCAGCAGCAGGGTCATTCGCCGATACCAAAGTCGGCAGCGATCTCGGCGTTGGTGTGTGGCGAGTCCCAGTCGCCCGACAGGTCTACCTGCCCGGCAAGGGAGCCGACGGCGGTGCGGTTGACCCGACGCACCAGTGGAACCACTCGCGCCACAGGGGTCCCCGCCCTATCGATGATGATCTCCTCGCCGCGTTCCACTCGCTCGATGATGCGCGACAGGTGCGTCTTCGCATCATGCATGTTGTAGTGCACGGCCTCCGCCGACATGGCTCCACCTCCCCGGCTAGCTAATAGCTTAGTCCACCCGGCCTGACTGTGCCACAGACTGCTCGACTGCCCAGCCCCTGAATTATCGGCGGGCGGCCGGTCCCGCCTGGCCGGTGTCCGGTCCACGCTCGCGGCGGCGTGGCCGGCCGAGGTGACCGGCGATCGGCGGCGACGGCCGGTCCGCCGGAGGCGGTCGCCGCCGGGAGTGAACAGGCTGGCCGGGCGGGCGGGCGGCACGGTGGGCGGTCGGAGCCGGCCTTGTCGGGACCCCGTGGTGAACCACTCGGGCAGCCCGGTCGGAAGTCCGGAAATCAGATGGGTGGGGCCTCACGACCGTCACCACCGTCGCTCGCCCTGACCGGGACACCTGCCCGACATCACCGCCAGGCCAGCGGCGGCCGACCGCCCTGCAACCATACCGACAGCGAAGATCCACAACCCCGACCACAGTGGGCAGAGGCCCCGCACCGGTGCGCCAACACTGGAATCATGATCCAGACCAGGCGACACGCATAACCACTGGTCAGCACGGACCGGCACGAGCCCTCGCCAGAACGGCACAGCGACAACGGAGCACCATCGGAGCACCAGATTCCAAATCTTGGGAAGATCCGTCCCAAGGCTTAGAAGCAGTCAAGGTCGTGACCTGCGTTTCCGCATGTCACGACCTTGATCATCTGTGCGCCCGAAGGGACTCGAACCCCTAACCTTCTGATCCGGAGACCGATGCTTGTCTATGGGCATGATCGGGCTGGTCGATCGTCCGCCCCGGTCCCTCCCGGTCCGCGCGGGTCCCCATAGATACCGGCAGGTCCAGGCCCTACATCAGGTTTTGTCGATCACTGCACGCCGCCAGATGAGACCCCGGAATCCGAACGAGTCCCTGCACGTCCGGACCAGTTTTCCGGCGTCCGAGCAGCCACGGAGCAGCATGGATCGCCGTTCACGCCACCTTGCCTCGAACCACCGCGGACGTATGGATCTTCTTTGCGGAGCCGGCACCGGCGCTGGATGCGCGGGCGTTGGGGTTCGGGTTGCTGCGCGAGGCGATAGCCGTCCGCGCGGGTCGGCACCACGACCCAGATGCAGGGTCGCCAAGATTGCGTGAAGATCACCCGTCGGCGCGTTAAGAAGATGTCAAGATCTACGGATCTTGCCGGCGGCCGCGTGACGTTGGAGCCGTGTTCGAGTTCTTGAAGCGGCTACTGGTCGGCGCTCCGCTGCGCAGCGACCGGCTCGGCGAGCAACTGCTGTCCAAGCGGATCGCACTGCCCGTCTTCGCGAGCGACCCGCTCTCCTCGGTGGCGTACGCCACGCAGGAGATTCTGCTGGTCCTGACGCTGGGCGGGCTGGCCTACCTGTACCTGGCCCCGTGGATCGGGCTGGCCGTCATCGTGCTGCTGGCGGTGGTTGTCCTCTCCTACCGGCAGGTCGTGCGGGCGTACCCGTCCGGCGGTGGCTCCTACGAGGTGGCGACCCGCAACCTCGGAGCCTCGGCCGGTCTGGTCGTAGCGGCGGCGCTGCTGGTCGACTACATCATGACCGTGGCGGTGTCGGTGGCCGCCGGGGTCGACAACATCATCTCGGCGTTCCCCGATCTGAACCCCTGGCGGGTGCCGATCAACCTCGGCTTCGTCGCCTTGGTGACGGCGATGAACCTGCGTGGCGTGCGCGAATCGGGCCGGATCTTCGCGGTGCCGACCTACATGTTCGTCGTCGGCGTGCTCGCGCTGATCGCTACCGGGGTCATCCGGATGGCGTTCGGCGACACTCCGGTCGCCGAGAGCGCCGCCTGGTCCGTCACGCCCGAACCCGGACACGGCAACTTGACCGGCCTGGCCCTGCTGTTCCTGGCGTTGCGCGCGTTCTCCTCCGGCTGCACCGCGCTGACCGGCGCAGAGGCCATCTCCAACGGCGTACCGGCGTTCAAACCGCCCAAGGGCGAAAACGCGGCCGGGACCATGCTCTTGATGGGCGCCCTGTCGATCACCATGTTCGGCGGCATCACCGCACTGGCGCTGATCTCGAAGGTGCGCTACGTCGAAAACACGTGCGACCTGATCGGGTTCCCCGGCGACTGCGCCACCTCGGCGCAGCGGACCGTCATCGCGCAGCTCGCGGCGGCGATTCTCGGCGGCACCAGCTCTCCCATGTTCTTCTACATCCAGGCGGCCACCGCCCTGATCCTCATCCTCGCGGCCAACACCGCCTTCAACGGCTTCCCGCTGCTCGGCTCGATCCTGGCCGAGCACCGCTACCTACCCCGTCAGCTGCACACCCGCGGCGACCGGCTGGCCTTCTCCAACGGCATCCTGCTGCTGGCGCTGATCGCCGGTGCGCTGATCTACGCGTACAAGGGCTCGGTCACCAGCCTCATCCAGCTCTACATCCTCGGCGTGTTCACGTCGTTCACTCTGTCGCAGACCGGCATGGTCCGGCACTGGAACACGCTGCTGCGCACCGAACGCGACCCCGGACGGCGGCGGCGCATGCACCGATCCCGGCTGATCAACGCGTTCGGCGCCGTCTTCACCGGCCTTGTCCTGGTCATCGTCACCATCACCAAGTTCACCCACGGCGCGTACCTCGTGGTGATCGCGATCCCGGTGCTGTTCGCGATGATGCGGGCGATCCGCCGCCACTACGACCGCGTGGCCACCGAGTTGGCGCCGGAACCGGGCGGCATGGTGCTGCCCAGCCGCATCCACGCGGTAGTACTGGTCTCCCGCCTGCACCGGCCGACGATCCGGGCGCTCGCCTACGCCCGCGCGACCCGGCCAGACACGCTCACCGCGCTGACCGTGGCGATCACCCCAGAGGAGGTGCGCCAACTGCAGGCGGAGTGGGACGAGCACGACATCCGGGTGCCGCTGACCATCGTGGACTCCCCATACCGGGACATCACCGGGTCAGCGCTGGCCTTCATCGACAGCCTGCGCAAGGAGCACCCGCGTGACCTGGTCATCGTCTACATCCCCGAGTACGTCGTCGGCCGCTGGTGGGAGCACCTGCTGCACAACCAGTCGGCGCTGCGACTGAAGGCCCGACTGCTCTACAAGCGGGGCGTCATGGTGACCAGCGTGCCGTGGCAGCTGGAGTCGAGCCGCACCGAGCCGGAGATTCATGCTCCAGCCCAGGTCGGCCGATAACTTGGGCGGTATGCGGGACAGGTCGCGGCGGGCGTACCAGCGGATGCTCACCGGCGTGCTACTGGCGGCCGCCGGGCTGGCCGGACTCACCGCACTGCTGGTGCCGGTGCGCGGCGACCTCGCGCTGGCCAGCGTCGTGCTGCTCTACCTGGTGGTCGTGGTGGCGGCTGCCGTTGTCGGCGGGCTGACCGCCTCGCTCGCCGCTGCGGTCGCCTCCGACCTGCTGGTCAACTTCTTCTTCGTCCCGCCGTATCACACGCTCACCGTGGAGAGCCGGGATCACCTCATTACGCTCGTCGTCTACGTCGCGGTCGCGATCACGGTCAGCGTCGCGGTAGATCTGGCCGCCCGCCAGCGCGCGGCCGCGGCCCGCACCGGCGTCGAGGCGGCCGTGCTCGCGCGGATCAGCGCCGAGCCGATCGGCGCCGGCTCCGTGCACGCCTTGCTTTCCCGGGTACGCGAGGCGCTGCACATGGACAGCGCGGCGCTGATCGAGACCGATCCGAGCGGCGCCGAGCACATCGTCGCCGTAGCCGGACGGGAACCGACCGGAGTGCCGTCGCTGTCCGTGACAGCTCGGCCGAATCTGCGCCTGGTCGTCGAGGGGCCGGACCTGTTCGCTCCCGATCCCCGGTTCCTGGCCCGGCTGGCCGCGGCCGCCGCCCGCACCCTGGACGCGGAGCGCCTGGCCGACCAGGCGGCCCGCGCCCGGGAGCTGGCCGAGATCGACCGGTTGCGGGCGGCCCTGCTGGCGGCGGTCGGCCACGATCTGCGTACGCCGCTGGCAGGGATCAAGGCCGGGGTGTCCAGCCTGCGCGACCCGGACCTGGAGTTGGCCCCGGCCGAACAGGCGGAGCTGCTGGAGACCATCGAGGAGTCCGCCGACCGAATGTCCGACCTGGTAGAGAACCTGCTGGCGATGAGCCGCCTGCAGGCGGGTGCCTTGATAGTCGAGAGCCGTCCGGTCGCCGTAGACGAGATGGTCGCCGCGGCGCTGCTGCATCAGGGGCCGGCCACGGTCGAGGTCGACGTGCCGGACGATCTGCCCTTCGCGTACGCCGATCCGGGGCTGCTGGAACGGGTCGTGGCGAACCTCGTCGCCAACGCCGTGCGCGAATCGCCTTCGGTGCGCGTGGTCGGCCACGCTTCCGGTGACCGGCTGTCGTTGCAGGTGGTCGATCACGGTCGCGGCATACCGGCCGAGGACCGCGAGCGTGTCTTCGCCCCGTTCCAGCGCCTCGACGACCGGTCCGCCGAGGGCGGGCTAGGTTTGGGGTTGGCCATCGCCCGCGGCTTTACTGAGGCGATGGGCGGCACCCTGACGGCGACCGACACCCCGGGCGGAGGACTGACGATGACGATCATCCTGCCGCAGGCGGCAGCCCAGTGACCCCAGTCCTCGTCGTCGACGACGATCGTCAACTGGCGCGGGCGCTGCGCATCGCCCTGTCGGCCCGCAGCTACGAGGTCGCCGTCGCTACCGACGGGGCCAGCGGGCTGGCGGCCGCTGAGCGAACGCCGCCCGGCCTGGTCATCGTCGACCTCGGCCTGCCCGACATGGATGGGGTCAGCGTCGTCCAGGCGCTACGTGGCTGGTCGGCCGCCCCGATCATCGTGCTGTCGGCCCGGCTCACCGAGCAGTCGAAGATCAACGCGTTGGACGCCGGGGCTGACGACTACGTGACCAAGCCGTTCGCGATGGGTGAGCTGCTGGCCCGGATGCGGGCCGCACTGCGCCGAGCCGCTGCCGGTGAGCAGACCTTCCCCGTCGTCACGACGGCGGCGTTCACCGTGAACCTGTCCGCGAAACGGGTCACCACGACCGCCGGGGCGGAGGTTCGCCTGACCCCGACCGAGTGGCACCTGCTGGAGGTGCTGGCACGCAACCCGGATCGGCTCGTCACCCACCAGCAGCTGCTGCACGAGGTGTGGGGGCCGCGCTACGAGACTGAGACCAACTACCTGCGCGTGCACCTGGCAAACCTGCGGCGCAAGCTGGAGCCCGACCCGAGCCGGCCGCGCTATCTGCGTACCGACCCGGGCATGGGCTATCGGTTCACCCCTGAACAGTAGGAGACGATCAGGCCTCGGCCACGTCGAGACAGCGCTATACCGCTACGAATTGCGCCGACGCAACCACCGACATCGTTACCGCAAGCCCCCGAACAGCGTGAATGCGGTTCGGTTCCGCCACATCGGGTCCACCCGTGTTGGTTGCATGAACACTGGCTGCCGCGCGAACTGGCAGGTGGTTGCATTCCCGCAGCGCCACGGCGACCCTCCCGTCGCCGACTATGGAGGGCAATTCGGCAGGCCAGAGTCGTGTGACAGCGACCGGCCTGGCGGGCGGCGAACGAGCCGACCTGGTCAAACAAGGCCGAACCAGATCGGCGCGTTTCATGGTTCCGGTGCGGGGACTGGTGTGCGGGTTGGTATGCCTGTGGGGTGGCAGAGCAAGCGAACAACGAGCAGCCTCCGCAAGGCGAGGGGCCGGCGGAGGACGGTGGGACCGCGTCTCAGACATCGCTGGCGGGTCGCCGGACGGCGGGGCTGGGGTTGCTGCTGGGCGCGTTGGGTGTGGTGTACGGCGATATCGGCACGAGCCCGCTGTACGCGCTGAAGACGGTCTTCACCCTCGACCGTGGCCTGGTGCCGGACGCTCCCGACGTGTTCGGCGTGATCTCGCTGGTCTTCTGGTCGATCATCCTGATCGTGTCGGTCAAATATGTCGTCTTCATCCTGCGGGCCGACAACGAGGGCGAGGGCGGGGTGATGGCCCTGGCCGCCCTCGCCCGAAAGGCGCTGCTCAAGGACAGCGGGAGGCGCGCCGGTGCGGTGTTGGCGCTCGGGGCGCTCGGCGCTGCCCTGTTCTACGGCGACAGTGTGATCACCCCGGCGATCTCGGTGTTGTCGGCGGTGGAAGGTCTGGAGGTCATCTCCCCGCAGTGGGCGGTGGTGGTGCTGCCGGTGTCGGCGGTGATCCTCACCCTGCTGTTCGCCATCCAGCGATGGGGCACCGGACGGGTCGGGGCTGTGTTCGGGCCGATCATGCTGCTCTGGTTCGCCAGCCTGGGCGTGGCCGGCACGGCCGAGGTGATACGTCACCCGAGCGTTCTGGCCGGGCTGTCACCGACGTATGCGGCCCTGTTCATCGTGGGCCACCCGGTCATCGCGTTCATCGCGATGGGCGCCGTGGTGCTGGCGATCACCGGTGCCGAAGCGCTCTACGCCGACATGGGTCACTTCGGCCGCGCCCCGATCCGCCGGGCCTGGTTCGCGATCGTTTTTCCCGCATTGACACTCAACTACCTCGGCCAGGGCGCGTTGATCCTCCGGGCACCGGACAGCCGGGACAATCCGTTCTTCCTGCTGCTACCAGGCTGGGCGCAACTGCCGATGGTCGTCCTGGCCACCGTGGCCACCGTGATCGCGTCCCAGTCGGTGATCTCCGGAGCGTTCTCGGTGTCCCGGGAGGCCATGCGGCTGGGCTTCCTTCCGCACCTGCGCATCCGGCAGACCTCCCGCCGCCAGTACGGACAGATCTACGCCCCAGGAGTGAGCTGGGCCCTGTTCGCCGCAGTCTTGCTGGTGACGTTCGCGTTCGGCTCATCCACGAACCTTGCCGCCGCCTACGGGGTGGCGGTCACCGGCACATTCCTGATCACCACGACCCTGTTCCTCGTCGTCGCGCGGGTGCTATGGCACTGGACCACCTGGCAGGTCGCGCTGTTCGCGGTCGTCGTCGGCAGCATCGAGCTGACCTTCTTCACCGCGAACCTCGCCAAGGTCACCCACGGCGGCTGGCTGACCCTGCTCATCGCGATCATCCTGTTTACGATCCTGCTGACCTGGCGGCGCGGAGCCGAACTGGTCACCGCCCGGCGGATCGAACGGGAAGGCCCACTACGGGACTTCATCGACACCCTCCACGCCACAGACATCCCATGGGTGCCGGGCACCGCCGTGTTCCCCCACCCCAACAAGGAGACAACGCCCCTGGCACTACGCGCCAACGTCGCGCACAACCACGTACGACACGAAAGAATCGTGATCATCACCGGCCGCACCGCGAACGTCCCGCACATTCCCTGGGATCAACGACTGACCATCGACGACCTCGGCGACCCCAATGACGGCATCATCCACATCACCGCCGTCTTCGGCTTTCAGGACCCCACCGACTTCCCCGAGGTCCTGCGACCGCGCCGCCGCCCACCCCCTCGCACAAACGATCGACCTCGATCACGTCTCCTACCTCGTCTCGAGGATCACACTGCGGTGCACCCGTCAGCCCGGTATGGCCATCTGGCGTAAACGCCTGTTTATCGCCCTCGCCCACAACGCCGCCAGCCATGCCGAGTTCCTTCACCTACCCGAGGAACGCACCATCGTGCTCAGCGCCGAAGTCCCCGTCTAAACCCGCCCCGAGCAGCGCCTCCCATCGAAACGGGTAAGCAGGGGTCGGGCTCAATTAGTCAGGTGCGTCGACGTCGCCGGGTGGCGGCAACGGAAGTGGGTCGCCTTGCAGGACCGAAGTCACCGACGAGCGGCCCGTCACCCCTGCCAACACTGCTCTGGCGGCATGCCGTTCTCACGATTCGGCTCGCACTCTCACCGCCACTGCGCTCCACCGACACAGGGCCGAATCCCTGTGATGGCATTAGCACTCCGAGCGCCCTTGGGCGGAGTAGGAGTCTCGCCGGTAGAGAGACCTCCAGCACGGCCGCCCCACGATCGCATGCCGAAGATCAAGGGCTCATTCCGGCGTACAGGTCAACCCTTCCGTCCCATCAGGTCAGCCCCTGTGCACGGCGGTCGACCTATCGATTCTTTGAGGGCTGGTCGTGGTCGGTCGTCTCTGGCCAGCACTTGGGGGCCCCGGGCAGGCGGCCCAGAAACGGCCCAACCGCCAGATCAAACGGGCCAAGGTGATGATCACCACGCACGTCCGACTCTCCCCTTACGGAAGGGTAGGGTCTGTCGAGGTCGTCAGGGTCTGACCGAAGGTTCCCTTGACGACCGTGCCGCGTCTTGGCCGATGAGGTCCAGGATCCGGATCCGGCGCGGCCGTCGCTGATCGTTTCGTAGTCGTCTGCCCCGACCCCGGGGCGGTTGCTGTGCGCCCGACCGAGTGCGCCCGAGTGGAAATGGCTCCATGTCCTCTGTGCTGTCCGCGGTCGTCCGGCCGCGCCTGTCCCGTCCGTCCTGGCTGTCACCGAAGGTGTTCCGCACCGAGGTCCTCGCCGGCCTGGTCGTCGCTCTCGCCCTGATTCCCGAGGCGATTTCCTTTTCGATCCTGGCCGGGGTCGATCCTCGGGTGGGCCTGTTCGCCTCGTTCACGATGGCGGTCACGATCGCGCTGTGCGGCGGTCGGCCGGCGATGATCTCCGCCGCGACCGGTGCCATCGCCCTGGTCGTCGCGCCGCTGGTCAAGGAGCACGGCTTGGACTACCTGATCGCGGCGGTGATCCTCGGTGGCGCGATCCAGGTCCTCCTCGCGGTGCTTGGCGTAGCGAAGCTGATGCGGTTCATCCCGCGTAGTGTCATGGTCGGCTTCGTCAACGCCCTCGCAATTCTGATCTTCGCCGCGCAGGTCCCGCACCTGATCGGCGTGCCGTGGTTGGTCTTTCCACTCGTCGCGGTCGCGTTGGCGATCATGGTAGGGCTGCCCCGGCTCACTCGCGCGGTCCCTGCGCCGCTGGTCGCGATCGTCGTGTTGACCGTCGTCACAGTGGTCGTCGGCGTAGCCGTGCCGACCGTCGGGGATGAGGGCGCCCTGCCGGACAGCCTGCCCGCCCTCGGTGTTCCGCAGCTGCCCTGGACCCTCGACACCCTCAGCCTGATCGCCCCCTACGCCCTGGGTGTGGCGCTGGTCGGGCTGATGGAGTCGCTGATGACCGCCAAGCTCGTCGACGACATCACCGACACGCACTCCAACAAGACCCGCGAATCCTGGGGCCAGGGCGTCGCCAACATCGTCACCGGGTTCTTCGGCGGTATGGGCGGCTGCGCGATGATCGGTCAGACGATGATCAACGTGAAGGCGTCCGGTGCGCGTACCCGGCTGTCGACCTTCCTGGCCGGCGTGTTCCTCCTGGTTCTGGTCGTCGCGCTCGGTGACGTGGTCGCGGTCATCCCGATGGCCGCTCTGGTCGCCGTGATGATCATCGTGGCGGTGTCGACCTTCGACTGGCACTCCGTCGCCCCGGCCACGCTGAAGCGGATGCCCTACGGCGAGACGATCGTCATGCTGGCCACCGTCGCGACCACCCTGGCCACCCACAACCTGGCCGTCGGCGTCGTCGTCGGTGTGCTCACCGCCATGGTGATCTTCGCCCGTCGGGTCGCCCGTCTGGTCGAGGTCACCAGCGTCCTTGACCCGGACGGCACCACCCGGATCTACTCCGTGCATGGTGAGCTGTTCTTCGCCTCCAGCAACGACCTCGTCGGGCAGTTCGACTACACGAACGACCCTGAGAACGTGGTGATCGACATGACCCACGCCCATGTCTGGGACGCCTCCTCCGTCGCCGCGCTGGACGCGATCAGCACGAAGTACGCCGCCCGGGGCAAGACCGTCGAGATCGTCGAGCTGAACACGCCCAGCGCCCGCATCCACGACACCCTCGCGGGGCAGCTCGGAGTCGGCCACTGATGGCCGCTGCCAGCCGCAGCGCCGGGCCGGAGCACGCCTCCGGCCCGGCCTCGGCTCGTTTGATGCAGATCGGGGAGGCCGCCGAACGGGTCGGGCTCAGCATCCGCACCATCCGCCACTACGAGGAAGCCGGCCTGATCGTCCCCAGCGCGCGCAGCGAAGGCGGCTTCCGGCTGTACACCGAATCCGACCTCGACCGTCTCGCCGTGGTCAAGCGGATGAAGCCCCTCGGCTTCACCCTCGACGAGATGCGGGATCTCCTCACCGTCCTTGACGCCCTCGACACCGCCACCGACCACAGCGAGCTGCTCGACCGGCTGGGCATGTTCCACACCGCCGCCACCACCCGCGTCACCGCGCTACGCGACCAACTCGCCCTGGCCGAAGGCTTCGCTGGCACGCTCCGCGCAAAGCTCGACCACCACACCGGCCCAACCGCCTGACCCCCGCCGAGCCGGTTGCCGACCACAGCGCGTCCGTCAGCGGCGGACTGCCGTC
Source organism: Micromonospora sp. GCM10011541 (assembly GCF_042650725.1). Lineage (NCBI taxonomy): Bacteria > Bacillati > Actinomycetota > Actinomycetes > Micromonosporales > Micromonosporaceae > Micromonospora > Micromonospora sp. GCM10011541. Next base: position 3,809 of record NZ_JBHSBP010000029.1, on the reverse strand, counting down.
TTGCTCCGATGAACGGTCACCGCGTCCTCGTGGGACGCCTGGCTCGTCAACACCAGCACCGGCACCAACACAGCGGCGACCGCCAGATGCATCAGGCCGAGCACCAGGCGGGTCGACAGTGCGGTGCCCGAACCGGTCAAGGGCAGGAACGACACCAGAAGCACCAACCCCGCCGTCACCACGCACACCACCCGACCAAGGCGGGTAAACCGCTCCAGCAGGGCGATCGGGCCCCACCCGGCCACGGCGGCGCTGAGCAGTTGCTGCGGCCATGGACGAACGCTCTGGCGCTGCCCACCTTCGCGCTGTTCTCAGCCGGGGTTGCGTTCGGGTCGTTTCGGAGATCTGCTCGGCAACACCGTGGCGATTGGCGTGTTCCTCGATCTCGTCGTCGGCAAGGTCATCGGCATCGCCGGCGGCACGTGGCTGACCACCAGAACTCAATGTGGCCGAACTGCCCCAGCCTAGGGTGGCCCGACATCATCGGCATGTCTCAGCTCGCCGGGATCGGCTTCACCGTCTCTCTGCTCATCAGCGAACTCGCCTACCCAAACAACGAAGGGCTGCTCAACGCCGCGAAGAGCGCAATCCTTGTGGCGTCCGCCGCTGCCACCGTTCTCGCCGCTGCCACCTTGCTCTGGCGCGGTAGGCACCACCGACGAGCGAGACACCAGGCTCATTCCCACACGTCTCGTGGGTGAGCATCGCTAGGAGTAGCAAACGTTAAGGAGCCACCTGCGCCCGGGCCGCGTCCGGGTCACGTTGCGCCATTTGCGCACATCCCGTCGACAACGATCATCGTTGGTTGGCCTTGTCCGACCTTCGACGGCCTAGATGCTTCTGTTGTCGGGGCTTGCATCTGGTACCTAGGTACAGGCTTACCGTCGAAGTATGAGCGACCGACACGTCACGACAGACGACTCCTGGGTCCCGGATGCGTGCACCTTGCCGACGGCTGAACGGCCGCTGCGGCTTGCTGAGTTCAATCAGTTCTTCCGCGATGCCGTCCGGGGTGCCGACCGGCTGTCGCCGCAGCATCTGCGGTTGCAGCTCGACAGCGCGAAGCATGTGGAGGAGACGGCGCGGGATTTGACGGCCCGTGAAACGTCCTGCTGCTCGTTCTTCACTTTCGACATCGTGCGGCCCCGCCCGGATTCGCTGACGCTGGACGTTCGGGTACCGGCGGCACACGGCGACGTGCTCGATGCCCTCGCCGAGCGGGCGACGTCTGTCCGGGTCCAGAGATGACCGGATCGGGGCTGCGCAGCGGGCAGCTCGCCGACGCGGCCGGGGTCACTGCACATCGACCTCCCCGTCGTTGATGCGGTCGAGCTCCTTGCCCCAGACCTCGTCACCGTCGAAACCGAGTACGGCTTGCTGCAGGTATACGAACATCGTGTCGCTGGATCCGCCGGACGACAGGCATTCAAGGGTCAGCGCACGCAATGTGGCGATGTCATCGGCGTACAAGCCGCGACTCTTGTCGTCGGCGTCTACGGCGATGAACCCGGCGAGTACTACGGCGCGCTCGCGGTCCTGGGGACGAAAGATGGCGCAGGTCCGGGCCAACCAGGGCAGCAGAACGGCGCTTGCGGGATCGCAGGTGCCCTGGTGACACGACTCCTGCCAGATGAGATCCCACGCCGAGGAACCGGGGTCGTCTGCGGCGGCATCCAGGGCTTCCTGAAAGCTTGTCACCTACGGAGCCTCCCACAACGATCGACTTACTGATCTCGGCAAGGTCGGACCTTGCGGGAGCGGGGCTGAACGCGCGCATCGCGGGCAGAAGCGGATGTTCGCGAGTCACCAGCCGGGGCGGAGGCGACATGATGGATGATCGTATCGGGGCCCGTACTGCCGACAGGTGAGCGAAGCGGGCTGGATCATCGGGTCGCTGCCCGCTGGCGTCCTGGTGATCTTCTCACGCGCCGGTCCTGACGAGGGATCCATCCTTGGGGGCACGGCCTGGCGGTAGAGCACGCTTGGGTTCAGGAGTGACGCGATGACGTGGCGGACGAGTCTGCTGGTTGGCGATGTCGTTGTTGTCGTCGCGCTGGCCGCGGGAGACAGTTGGTTGGTCGACCACGGGCCTTGGGCCTTGCCGCTGGCGGTCATTGCGCTGATACCGGCGGTCGCGTGGGGCGTCGCTGCGCCCACACCTGCGTGGGCCTGGTCGGTTTCCGCGTTGTTGCTCGGGGTGCTGCTTGCGTCCGTGTGGGTTTCGAGGGTGTACCTCAGCCATGGCCCGGCAGCCCCACCCATTGACTGGGCCCTGCCCTCCGCCACTGTCTCCATCGTCGTGTGCACTCTCGCGATGATGTTTTCTCGCTCGTGGCGGTGGAATCCGGTGATGGCGCTCGCGGCTCTGGCTGTGACAGCAGGATGCTGGGGACTGCTCCAGCGGGTGTATGAGGGCGAGTGCTGCATGTCCATCCCGGCCAGCGACACCGCGCCTGCAAACTCGGCGTTGGATATCGCCGACGCCGGCCACACCGAATGCGGGCAGGACGGCGGACTCTGCGACCGGGTGGTCGCCATCAGGACAACCCTCACGACGGCCGAAGTGCGGAAGGTGTTGCGGTCTCACGGATGGAGCGAGGACTGCCGACCCGTCACGGGAACCCTGTCGAACCTTGGCTGGTACCGGTACGGCAGCCGTTGCATCTCGATCGAGAGCGGACAGCCCGGGACGGTTGAAGTCTCCCTGCTTGCCAAGGCGGACTGGTGGTCACGCCTCGAACGAGAGTTGTAACCGTCCGCCCATCACCTCTCCGCGGAGACATCCTCATCTCGGCAGAGTCGCTCGTCGTGGTCGCTACTTTCTGGAGGCCATGTAGGCGGCGAGGATGTAGTTGGGGTGCCGGTCGAGGTTTTTGCGGGCGCGGTCGTAGCGCATGGTCGTGGCGAGGGTCGGCGTGACGGCCGGCGATCTGCACGTCGCGCTGGCTCACGCCGGCGTCGAGCATGGTGGTGACGAAGGTGTGGCGCAGCATGTGTGGGTGCATCCTCGGCATCTGGATCCCGGCGGTGTGTCAAGCCCCGGGTTTGATGGAGAGTTGGTTAGCTGGTTTTCAGGGGTGCGGTGACCGGCTGGGTCATCGCGTGTAGGGCTTCGTGTTCGGCGGGTGGGATGTGCCCGAGCTCGCCGTGCAGGCGTCGGTTGTTGTACCAGTCGATGTATTCGACGGTGGCCATCTCCAGGTCGTCGAGCCCGCGCCAAGGCCCCTTGTTGCGCACGAGCTCGGCCTTGTACAGGGAGTTGAACGCCTCGGCCATCGCGTTGTCGTACGAGTCGCCCCTTGGACCCGACCGAGGCGACAGCGCCGGCCTCGGCGAGCCGCTGGCTGTAGCGAATCGCTCGATACTGGACTCCCCGGTCGGAATGGTGTACCAGTTTACGCAGGTCAGCACCCTGATTCTCGCGGCGCCAGATCGCCATCTTCAGCGCGTCGAGGGCCAGATCCGTGTAGAGGCTGGTGGCGACCTGCCAGCCGACGATCATGCGGGAGAACACGTCGAGGACGAAGGCGGCGTACACCCAGCCCACGCTGGTGCGCACGTAGGTCAGGTCGGCGACCCACAGCTGGTTCGGGCCGGCTGCGGTGAAGTCCCGTTTGACCAGGTCAGCAGGGCGGCTGGTCTCGGCCGCCGGCCGGGTCGTGCGCGGTGACTTGTCGCGCAGCAGCCCACGCAGCCCGGACTCACGCATCAGCCGCTCGACGGTGCACCGGGCCACCCGAACACCGCGGCGGTGCAGCTCGTGCCAGATCTTGCGGGCCCCGTAGACGCCGTAGTTCTCCTGGTGGATC
>NZ_JBHSBP010000028.1:0-41543 GCF_042650725.1 Micromonospora sp. GCM10011541 | reverse complement strand
CCGGCAACAGCCCAACCCCGAACGCCGGCACCGAACCTGCCCCCGCGTGATCAAACGCGCCCGGCACAACTCCTACCGCGTGAAACGCCCCACCGACCGGATCACTCGCCATCCGGGACCACCGACACCCCTGCTGGCCTGCCCAAACGCCCAAACTTAACGGCATTGCGCCTTGACCTTCCCCTGTGCTGGAAGGTCCGGTCTGGTACGGGTAGAGCCGTGACGGCCAGGCGGTGTGCCTCGTGCCACCCCGCGAGCCGCTTGCTGAGAGGGCTGTGTTGACCGCAGTAGCAGATGGTGTGGACGAGGGCAGGGTGGCTGTTGAGCTTCGTTCCGTGCCTGATTGTCCGAACCTTGCTCCGGCTAGGCAGGAGCTGCATGCGGCGTTGGCCGATCTCGGCCTGCCGCTAGGGGTGGTCACCGAGGTCGTGGGGGACTATCCGTCGCCTTCGGTCCTGGTCAACGGCGTTGACGTGATGGGTGGCGACGGCGACGGACCGGCGGCCTGTCGGCTCGATCTGCCCACCGCCGAGCGCATCCGTGCTGCCCTGCGCCAGGCGATGGGCGCCGAATCCACCGCCATTGTGACGGAGCCGAGCGTCGTGGATTGCTGCGCGGAGCCGGGCAACGCTATCCGGACAGACCGGCCCAGCCGCGCCGAGCAACTTCCGGACAGGCTCCGGCAGGTACACCAAGCGATCCTGCGTCACTTCGCCGCGACCGGGACTGCTCCCACTGACGCCGACATCCGCGCTGCTGTCGACGCGGCAGACCTAGACACCGCGAAGGCGCTACGCCAGCTTGCTCGGGAAGACCTTGTCGCCGTAGATAGCGCCGGGCGTCTGGTCGCGGCCTACCCGTTCTCGCCAACACCCACGCCACATGTGGTGTCATTCGGCGATGTCGAGGTGTTCGCGATGTGCGCGATCGACGCCTTGGGCATGCCGTTCATGCTCGGCACCGACGCGACGATCACCTCTGCCGATCCGCACACCGGCCAACCGGTCCGGGCGACCATCACCAACGGTGCCGCCACCTACCAGCCGGCGGAAGCGGTGATCGTGTACGCCGCCACTGGTAACACCGGCCGCTCCGTGGACACGTGCTGCTCCACCATCAACTTCTTCACGAGCGGCTCTAACGCCCAGGATTGGATCAGCGCCCATCCCAATCTGGCGGCCACCGTTCTCGATCAGGACCAGGCCGTGATGCTCGGCCGCGACATCTTCGAGCCGCTGCTTGCCGGTGGGCTGAACCGGATCTTGACGGATTACGTCAAGGTCATGCCGGTGCTCGATCCGGTGCAATCCCGTATTGCCGTCGGGTTGTGGCGGCTGCTCGCCGAGGGGCACGCCGGTCACCCCCTCAGCGCTGGCCGAGCGGCTTGGCCTGCCGGAACAGCAGGTGGTCGCCGCTTTCGATGGTGTGTTGGCAGACACTCACCACCGGGACGGCAAGGGCAGGATCGTTGCCTTCTGGGGCCTGTCCCTGCCTGACATGCCGTCGCCGCACCGGCTGACCGTCGACGGGCAGACGCTGTACGCGTGGTGCGCCCCGGGACACCCTGTGGCTGCCCCGGGTGCTAGGCAAGACGATCGAGGTCCAGTCGTCGTTCGAAACGACCGGACAGCCAATTTCCCTGCGGGTAGGACCGAACGGCGTGGAGGAAATTACAGCCGGTGGTGTTGCCCTGTCCTTCGTGCGAGCGCGGGGCGACAGGCTGGGCGACACCCTCCCGGCGGTGCTGTCCAGCTACTGCCATGACCAGCTGTTCTTTCCCTCGGTACAGGCCGCCCGTCACTGGGCTGCGGCCCGAGGACGCGATGACATCGCCGTGTTTCCTGTTCAACAGGCGGCAGCCGGCGCGGGTTGGTTCATCCAGGCCGTCGTCGGATCGGCGCTATAGGGCCCGGTGGTGGTTGAGCTTCGTTCCGTGGCATGGGGCGTACATGATGACGGCAGCGTGCCAGATCCATGCCGGGTCGATGGGTCGCAGCAGGGGTTTGACGGGGACTGGCGGGGAGAGTGACCGCCTGGCCGCAGGTCACGACCGTCGCAGGCCAGGGCGATTCGGGAGAGCCCCCTGGCAGTGTGGGAGTCCGGCAATGGCTTCGACAGCAACGGTGACAGCAACCGGCCGGGACGAGGACAACCGCCAGCCGCCGACTGTGGACGGTGGCCCGAGGTCGCGGATGCGGACGAACCCCGCCGGACGACGCGCCCAGAGCTTGTAATCGAGGCGTCCGGCAGCGGGGCGGCTCAGCCCCTTTCCTGGTGCCCGGGTCCTGGCCGAGGTGCCTGGCGGGCGTGCCCGGCCTCCTTATCTGGCCAGGATGGTCACCAGGATGGCGAGGCACGCGACTAGGAGGATGATTCCGCCGAAGATGCCATAGGTCGACCACTGGCGGGCGGGTTGCGGCGTCCGGGGAAGTGGCTGCGTTGGCTGGTTCCACGCGGGAGGTACAGCCACGGCGTGGCGGCGGTCTGGCCACAGCGGTGGCGGGGTCCGGGTCGGCGGCTTAGCCATCATGTGGTGCCTCCAATGGCGTCATGGCGCTGTTCCGTCTTGGGACCGGGCGGGGCCGAGGGGGTCGGATCGGTAGTCCCGCCCGGTCGTGGAGGCCGCGCACCCGACCTTCCAAGAGCAATAGGCGGTGAGTGGCGGTGGTCTGTTACATGTCTCAGAATCCGAGATGGTCGTATTTCTCGTTTACATGCGTCTCGCAAACCTTGTCCGCCCAACCGCCTGATCGCCTTTTACCCGACGCGCCCACTCGTGGGCGGGTCAGCCGACGATCGTTTCCCTGCTCAGATGGCGGGGTACGTTCTGCCCAACCCGGGGCCCCTCCGCGGGTTGCTCAATCGTGGGGAGAACAGGCATGACGACCACCGTCGAGGTGCCCGCGCCGGTCGAGGTCGACACCGAGGAACAGCTCAGAATGGATCTGGAAGAGCTGCATGTCCGCGCGCAACAGGCAGCAACCCAGCTCGCGGACATCAATCGCCGCCTCGCGCTGTTACAGGACCAGGTTCGACGGCATCAGAAGCGCCATTAGCACTACGGCCTGCCGTCGGAACCTGGCCAGCGGCCGCAAGGCGGCGTAGCGGGTCCGACCGGAGTTCCGGCGCGTAGCAACCGCCTCGCCGGTAATCCTTGGACGTCCGCGACGAGCGGGACCAGGACCAGAAGTAGGACGCGGGCCAGCCGTTGTCAGGCGGAGTCAGCAACGCGTCAGCAAAAGGCGCACCACGCGACGACGCCGGTCGGAAGGAGCGACAGTGCCGCCGAGCGTGAGCGCGTAGGACGACATCTGTTGGCGCTGGCTGACAACCGCGATCAGGCTCCCCCCGGCGGGGGTCGGGTGCGTGGGCCGCCAGGCCGAGGCCGAAGAAGGCGGGACGTCGCCCGGACGAAGGGACGCAGCGAGCCGAACAGCAGCCCAACCAGACCTGATCGGCGGCACGCGCTCCCCGCCCTTCGATGGGAACATCAGGTACCTGTTGTTCGGCACCCCGATCGGAGGCATCTTGGTCGCACCACTTGTCATCCCGCTCGCCGCCCTGATTGCCGCCGGGGTCGGCGCAGCTGGCAAGGGCGTCACCGATCTGGTCCAGGCGAACAAGACGGCGAAGGCGGCGCAGCGCGACCATGAGCTGGCAGTCAGCGCTGTTGAGGTCTGCCAGGGCCGTACGCACGAGTTTGCGGAGGACTACGGCAAGGATCAACTTCGCGCACAAGCCGAGACGATCGGCCGATTCGCCGCGTGGCTTGAGAAGAACGAGCACCTTGTTGAGCGGCTCGACCGCGAGGTCGTTGCGGGTGTGGAAGTTGCGGTGCCCTCATTGCCGAAGTTGAAGTTCGACGTCGAACAGGCGCGGACGGGGCTGACCGGCGGGTTCGGAGCTCTGGGTGCGGCGGCCAGCGCACAGGGCGCCGCCCTGTGGGGTGTGTCTGCTTTCGCGTCGGCGAGCACGGGCGCTGCCATCGGTGGTCTCAGCGGTGCGGCCGCCACGAATGCGACCCTCGCGTGGCTTGGGGGCGGATCGCTTGCGGCGGGCGGCGGCGGCATGGCTGCGGGTGCGGTCGTTCTGAACTTGATCATGATCGCTCCTGCAGCGTTCATCACGGGTATCACTGTCGGCATCCTCGGTGCCAAGCAGAAGACCAAAGCGCGGGAGTACGCGGCGAAGGTCGCGGTGTCCATTGAGAACATGGAGACTGCGAAAGCACTGTTGAAGAGCGTCGACGCGCGTATCAGTGAACTGCAGGCAGTTCTCTCCGGGTTGGTCGTCCGGGCGGAGCACGCGGTCGACGAGCTCGAAGTCCTCGACTTCGATCCTGACGTTCACGGCGCGGACTTCCTTCGGGCGCTGCAACTCGTGACCGCGATTGGTGAGGTGATCGAGACACCCGTTCTCGATCCTGACACCGGTCAACTCACCGAAGTGTCGATCAAGATCGTGGAGAAGTACTCATGAGCAAGGTCCCGAATATCACGTTTCTGGGCAAGCCGGCCTCTGTCGTTGGCAAGGCGGCGCAGGTTGTCGACCTGGGCCAGGTGCTCTCCCAGATGGTCGGTACCGCAGACCAGTGGGTGAAGGTCATCCAGGAGGAGTCGACGCGGCGCGAAGAGATCCGTGCTTGGGAGGCAACCGAGCGGGAACGGATCGTCGCGCAGCGCGACGTACTGCTCCGCGGGCTGGAGCTGACCCACGACGAGCGCCGTGAGAACTTCCGGCGCCTGTTCGACAACCTTGACGTCGCGATGCGCAAGGACGATGCCACGACGGCAGCAAGCTTGCTCGACTCGATCACGGAGCTCGCCAAGTCGAGCCCCTTCAAGGACCTCGGGAACGTCGAATTCGTCGTCCACGAGCTCAAGCAGCCTGATCGCACCTGGAAGATGTAGTCAGCATGCCGGTTGCCGCTGATCTCCGACGGCGGCGGGTTCGGGATCAGGACCACGCCCGTCCTGCAGTTCATATCGCAGGCGAGGTCGGAGTGGGGCCTCAACGCCGCCGGCACGATCCTCGGCGACGGGTCGCCAAGGACCCCCAAGATCTCTCCGCCCTCATCGGCGATTGCGACGAGCCCCGCGATCTGCCCGACCCCAGCTGTTGACATCAACGGTGGCGGCCGAGGCCGGACTAACTAGACAAGTCACATCGTTCCAGATCAGAAGGCACTTTCGCGTCCCCGGGACCGCCGCCGCGCAGCCCTTGACGAAGGGCCGAGGTTAGCTGTTCGCCGCCTGAGTCGCCGGGCGACCCATCGGTGAATCGCTATGACATGATGCCATCCGTGACTGCCGTGCGTGGACTACTCCTGATCGTTATTCTGAGCGTGCTCGCAATGGCCGGCGCTATCCTGGCGAACTGGATCCCTCGTCCGGCGACAATGCGAACCCGTTGGGTATTGGCTGGCTTGGCTGGGGTGGTGCTGGTGAGCGCGGTCCTCGGCTTACTGGCCGACGGGAGGCAGCCAGCGCTTGGCCGGCGGCCGTTGCCGGACTGGGTGTCGGGGGTGAACAAGAGTTGCGCGGTCGCGCGACCGCGGGCGGATGCCGCACGCGAGCGCAACGATGCGGCGCAGTCTCGACAGGAAACCGTTTCGGCCTTGCAAGATCTGGAAGCCGCTCATTCGGATCTGCACAAAAAGGTCAGTGGCCTCGAACTGCCATCGGATCCGAACGATAGGGACAAGGCGAAGGACTGGCTGGACGTGTACGGCGTCCGGCTCGACCGATTGGCAACCTTCGTGGATCTGATGCAGGAGGCAGAGGTGCCCCCGGAGACCGCCATAACTCAGGCGGCACAGTTGTATGCCGAGGCGACCACGACGGCAAAGCGCAAAGATGAGGCCCTCGGCATCTCGTGTCCGTAATTTCGTGAGATGCGAAGGCGACTACCGTCAGCCCGCCGGCGAGAGCCCGCATGGTCGATGAGACCGGCTCGCCATGATGCTTCGGCAGCATCATGGCAGTCCCAGGCTGATAACCGACGCACCGAGCAGAATACACGCGAATGTGATGGCATCGGCGCAATAGGAGCTTGAATCGCAGGTCAAACGGCTGCAGGCAATAGATGGGCGTCGGTTTAGGGAACCGATGCTCTATCCCCTGAGCTACGAGGGCGCGGGGGCCTAGTCTAGCGACCTGGGGGTTCACCTGGGGTGGCAGGGAGTGGCCCACGTTCACCCACGTCACCCGGACCCCCGTTCTCCCAGGCCAGGACCACACGCGGAGCACACGAACCCCGGAATGCGACCGGCGGTCGGCCACGGTGACCCGGGTTGGCACCGGTTCACCCGGGTTGACATCCGCTGGAGAGCACACAGCGCGCACATCATCGAAGATCAACAACATTTCGTGCGCATACCTACCGTCGGCGCCGCCACCGGAGAACCACGGAGTGCTCACCCCGGAGTCGCTCGGACCGGCCGCGATTCTGGCCATGGCGGTCCCACAAGCGTCCGCACATGCCGATGAGATGACATGCATCGGCTTCGTTCGGCGTGGCCGGGGGGGCTGTCGACGCGCTCCGCGTTGCTTCCGGGTCTTGACAGATCCGGTTTCGCGGGGGCCTCCTCAGCTCAGACGCATTGACGAGAGTCGGCTCTCGGTGCGTTGGACATCGGTGGTCACGGAGCTTGAGGAGGTCCCGCGATGTCAATCGTAGGTGGCTTGGACATCCACCGGAACCAGTTGACGTTCGACTACGTCGAGACGGAGACGGGCAGGCAGGAGCGGGGCCGTATCGCCGCGGCCGACCGGGAGCGCCTGGCCGCCTGGCTGACCCGTTTCGACACGAGCACGTCGGTGGCGTTTGCGTTGGAGGGGTGCACCGGCTGGCGATACGTGGTGGAGGAGATGCACAAGGCCGGAGTGCATCCGCACCTGGCCGAGCCGGCCGACACCGCCGCGCTGCGCGGACCTAAGAGGCGCGCCAAGACGGATAAGGCGGACGCGAAGCACCTGCGGGAGCTCCTCGACGCCGGCAGGCTGCCGGAGTGCTACATCCCGCCCGAACCGGTGCTGGAGTGGCGGGCCATCCTGGAGCTCTACAGCGACCTGCGGGCCGAGCACACCGGGTGGGCGCAACGTGTCCATGCGACCTGCTTCCACCAGGGCACCACCGCGCTGGGCCAGGCGGGGGTGGTCCGCGGCAGCCGCGAGAGGCTGATGCGCATCGTCTCGGAGCAGCTGTCGCCGGCGGGACGGCTGCAGGTGAACACCGCATTGTCGGTCATGGACACCCTGGATGAGCATCTTGGCCGGCTGCGCCAGCGGATCGTGGCCACCGCCCGGCAGGTGGCCGGGGCGCAGGCGCTCATGGACGCCATCTACGGGGTCGGGCCGATGACCAGCCTGGCGCTGGTGTGCTGGCTCGGCGGCGCGGACCGCTTCTCAGCCTCCCGCAAGGCGGTGAGGTTCGTCGGCCTGGACATCACCGTGCGCTCCTCGGACAGCAAACGAAGCCCGGGCCGGCTGTCGCGGCAAGGGCCCGAGGTGCTGCGCTGGCTGCTGTTCGAGGCGGCCAAGACCTCCGCGCGAAGCCACGCCCCGGCTCACGGCTACTACACCTCGGTGCGGGAACGCTACGACGGCAACCGGGCCGCGCTGTCCCAGGCCCGGCGCATCGTCCGCCACGCCGTGCACATCCTCACCGACCTCGGCGACGACGCATTCACCATCACCCGCCAACCCACCTCGTCGTCCGCGGTGGCCACCCGGTGACGTCCGGGGATGTGGACGTGGACCGGCAAACAGTCATCGCGATGGGGTACCAACCGCGGCCAGCTCCCGCCAATCCGCTGTCAGACCGCGTCCCCGCCGGCCACCGGCGCCGCGGACGGCCCTATGAGACTGAGCGGCCGCACCCCCGCCGGGCGGGGGTCACCCAATCGATCATCATGTCTCGGGCTCAGCCAACTCGTGCCCGAAGGCCATAGGTAAGCCTGGCTGCCCCCGCCCACACCCCGCACCACCACCAGGGACCCCACCAACCACCGCCCGAGGAGCCGCCCACCCCGCACACCAACACCGCTCCCACCAACCTCTTCCCCCGCCCCCGGCGCCTGATCATCCGCCCACCGCCGGCCGCGTCAAGGGCACCTACGGCGTCGCTCCGCGACCGCGCACGCGCGGCCCTTGACCCGACCACCCGCAGGCGGTCTACAGCACCCATCGGGGGCAGGGAGGAAAATGGACCACGCCCAAAACCACCTGGTCAGTACTCGAAACACCTCGTTGACGCACACCCTTGATGCAGGTAAGCGGATGCCGCTGGGACTGGCCGCCCTCTTGGTGGTTCTTCCCGTCACCTGAGGCCAAAGCAGCCGGAGTCGAGGTCGGCCGCTGGGAGCTTGAGCATGTGTCGGCTGCGTCCGATCGTTTCGACAAGGCGACGGCGCAACGCGACAGGATGATTCATGAGACCAAGCAGTTCAGACGCCTCCGCAGCCAAATCATGCTCCCACTCCACCTGCAGGTCAGCCGACACGACCTCGGTGAGGCTTCGCGCCGCCGCCGACAAATCTCCGCTGAGGGCGGCTGCCGCGCCACTGTGAAATGCGTGCCATAAGGGTGATTCGCCCAACCGGGTCGGCCGTCCGGTCAGGCGTGCGGCCACCGCGGCGACGTCAGGAAGCTGCGTGCGCAGCTCAGTCACCCGAGCCGCCGCGACCTTGACCGCCAATGCCACGTCACGCGTGAACTGGTCGGTATTCAGGAAGTCGGCCTGCTGTCGCCAACCCCCCTCGCCGAGCGGCGGCTCCGAGACGAAAGTCGCGTCATCGCGCCAGTACAAACGGCAACCTTCGTCGAAGGCCCAGAAGACGCGCTCGGTCCAGAGCCACATGGCGCCTACGTTCACATACGTGCCGGGGCTCCGTCCGGGCTGGAACTCGACGACGATCAAAGACCATCCGCGGTCGTCGTACCAGGTCCGCCCTCGATTCTTCTGCGTCAGACCGAGGGGATGCAAGGTAGAGCGTGCCGCAGCCGTGATCAACCTCTGGATGACAAGACGTTCCGACACCCGGTGATTATCGCCGCGCGCGGTGGGACGAGCGATCGGGTGCGCGGATCTGCCGCGAATCGCGCGCTACGCTGTGTCACTCCTCGCGGGTGGCGCGCTCGTATCCGTTTTCCCTCTCGGGCCTCCGATTGATCGAATAGCGCGGTGGCCGGGTGGAAGAAGAAGCTGACAGAACGTGAGGAGCAGCAGCGAGCCGAGGTGCTAGGGCTGCCCGTTTTGCCGTTGCGTCGGCACGGCCGGGTGATGGCCGCTCGTGCCGCGGCCAGGCTCCGGGTCCGGCTTGTGGGCAGCTGAAGGCGGATCCAGCGGTGCGGGCGATCGGCCCGGAGGCGGGTGCCCGCACCGCCGGGAACGGCGCTAGCTGCGGTAGCGGAAGACGATTCGGCCTCGGGTCAGGTCGTAGGGGCTCAGCTCTACGAGCACCCGGTCGTACGGAAGGATCTTGATGTAGTTCTTACGGATTTTTCCGCTGATGTGGGCCAGCACCTTGTGGCCGTTCTGGAGTTCCACCCTGAAGGTGGCGTTGCGCAGGCATTCGAGGACGGTGCCCTCGAGTTCGATGCCGTTTGATGTTCTTGCCATGGTCAGCGCCTCCTCTCGTTCGCGGTCACCGGAGGGCCAGTTCGAGGTTGCTGCCGGTGCGCCGGGCGCCGATGCCCTCGAACAGCGCCGTGGCGGCCATGTTGGATTCGGTCACCTCGGCCGAGGCCGTTTCCTTGCCGATGTGGTGCAACGCGCCCAGCGTGTGTGCCAGCAGCGCCCGGGCGATGCCGCGGCGTTGACGGTCGGCCCGGACGGCGATCAGCCCTATGCGTGGCAGCCGGGTCACCATCGCGACCCGCAGCAGACCCACGTATTGGCCGCACTGTGCCGCCACGGCGTACTTCGACGGGTCCAGCACGGGAAGAACCAAGACTTCGGCCGGCATGTCCTGCCATCCAGGGCCGGCCGCCACCTCGTCGCGGATCGTGCCGTCCAGGGCGCGTAGCGGAGCCTCCTCCGCACTGCCGAAGGCCCTTATCGTCACGCCGGACGGCGGCAGAGCCGAGTCGAGGCCCGTGGCGCGTGGGTCAGTGGGCACCGAGTACTCCCACTCCCGGCGCCGTGTTGTGAAGCCGGCTCGCTGCCACTGGGCGGTCAGGTCGAGGTCGGCCTCGTCGACCACCGTGTGCAGCGGCCTCCGCAGGGCCGTCAGCATGGCCTCGGCCAGCCGGTCGAAGGCCGCGCCGTGCCAGGCGTCGATGCTGACGAACATCCGCCCGTCGGGCCGGCGCGACGCCTCGCCGCGGCCGACCACGAGGTCGTCCTCCAGCGCATGCCATTGGCCGGGTGCGACGCGCGAAATCAGCACGGCGTGGCTGAATTCCACATGATTCATAAGTTGGTGCCTTTCGGGATCGCCATTGTTGGGCGCTCCCGGCGACACCTACGTGAGTAGCCGGTCCGTGACGACGAGGGGAGCACCCACATCGATACAAACGTTCACGGGTCTCACCTCCTCAGGCAGTGTCACGGCGCGACGGAAGCTACCAGCCCGCCCGTCACACCGTCCAACCATTTTGCGGCGCGTGCGCGATGCCGCACCCATTCCATGATCGAAAGGGGGAATGGCCGTATCCCTACGGCCACGGCGCGGGCAGACCGCGCTCGGCCGTCGTCACGGGCGGGTGAGCCGATCCGCCGTCCGTCCACCACACAGCGTCACGGCGAACCTGCCGGCAGACGCGCGGACGTGCCGAGAAGAGTGCGTCTACCGTCGGGTCAACACCTGAGACCTGCGGGCCGCGGGCGGCTGCGGTGGAGGACCGAAGTCGGGTGCTTACGTTGCCGCTGCCGTTGTGAGGGCCCATGTGCGCACGTTGTTTTCAGTTCCAGCAGGAACGGGGTTGAGGAGGATCGGTACAGCGGTTAGCGCTAGCAATGATCTTGGTGTGGGGTCTGCCGCGGCGAGACGTACCCGCTGGACCAGCGCGCGGCGACGCTCTGGTACCACGATCACCGGATGGGGTTCACCGGCCCGCAGGTCTGGCGGGGCCTCGCCGGCTTCTTCCTGATCACCGAGGAGGAGGAGGAAGCACTGGGCGGGTTCAGGCGGTCGCGACATCCCGCTGATGATCACCGACCGGGCGTTCGAGGCGGACGGCGCCCTGAAATACCCGGCGATGGACCCGCACCTGATCAGCATGCCGGGCATCGACGCGGAGCACATGCAGGGCGCGGCCGGCGACGTCATCCTGGTCAACGGCGCTCCCTGGCCGGAGCTGGAGGTCGACGCGGTCCGCTACCGGTTCCGGATCCTCAACGCCTCCAACGCCCGCCGCTACGAGCTGGCCCTCGACCCGCCCGCGCCGCTCACCCAGATCGGCTCGGACCAGGGCCTGCTGGAGGCGCTGGTCGAGCACACCACGATCGCGGTCGCCCCGGCGGAACGCTACGACGTGATCGTCGACTTCGCGGCGTACCCGGTCGGCACGAAGGTGGTTCTCAAGAACGGCGACGGGAAGGTCATGCGCTTCGTGGTGGCCCGCACGGCCACCGACGACAGCAGAATTCCCGCCCGGCTCTCCAAGATCGAGGCGCTGCCGCGGAGAGCGGCTACGGCCCGGCCCTGGATGTTCCGCAAGGGCACGGTGAAGATCATGGGAGAGGAGACGGACGGCTGGATCATCAACGGCCGCGAGTTCGACCCACAGCGTATCGGCGCGACCCCGCGGCTGGGCGACGTGGAGATCTGGCTGCTGGCCTCCGACGCCCACCACCCCGTACACATCCACCTGTCGCCGTTCCAGGTGATCTCCCGCAACGGCGGCGCTTCCGGCCCCCGGCGACCACGGCTGGAAGGACACCGTCGACCTGCGCCCGCACGAGTTGGTCGAGGTGGCGATCCGCTTCGACGATCATGCCGGGCGATACCTGCTGCACTGCCACAACCTCGAACACGAGGACATGGCGATGATGGCCACGTTCCAGGTGAGCGGCTGAACGGCGGATGACCTTGGAGCACCTACCGGCGTTGCAGACGGCCGACGATGGAAGCCACCAGTTCCTCGGCGATGTTCGCTGCCAGCGGTGGGCTTGCGCCGATCGGGGCGAGGTCCTCGCCCAGTAGTGGCTCCAGTTCCTCGGCGAGCTGATCCAGCAGGGCGTCCGACAGCCTCACCGGAACGACCTGGTACGTGATGTGCGTCGAGCCTTCGTCACCGGCGACGGCAGCGTGGACCCAGCCCACGGGGATGTACAGAGAGTCTCCCGGATGCAGG
This sequence comes from Micromonospora sp. GCM10011541, assembly GCF_042650725.1. Classification (NCBI taxonomy): domain Bacteria; kingdom Bacillati; phylum Actinomycetota; class Actinomycetes; order Micromonosporales; family Micromonosporaceae; genus Micromonospora; species Micromonospora sp. GCM10011541. The sequence goes on along the minus strand of NZ_JBHSBP010000028.1, from coordinate 29,244 downwards.
TCCACCGTCATCGCGGGCGGGCCCAACCGGTCGGGATCGACATGACGGGCAGACACGCCGCCCTGGTTCGGCCAGAGCGACCAGCTCTTGCTCCCGTCGATCTGCAGCAGGAAGTTGTCCTCGCCGTCGACGTGCGGGACAAGCCCGGCTTGCTTGCCGCCGGTGATGAAGACATGGGCCTGGACCTCACAGCCGGACTCCTCGGCCAGGCCTGCCGCGAGGGCGGTCGACCACGGCATCCAGTGCTCACCGTCGGCGAGGATCACGGTTGCGCCCTGCTCGACGAGGCCGGAGAGCCGGTCGGGGTCGACGACGTCGGGCACCGTCCGGCCTGAGATGACCCGCTCCACGGTGAACTCGGCAGGGTGATGCAGCCGGCCCGTGGTGGAGACAGTGACCCGGTCGGCACGCAGGCCGCAGGAGAGGAGTTCCCGCACCTGTACGGGCGCCGGAACGCCGGGGGCGTCGGGGTTCTGCCGGCCCGCGGCCGGCGAGCACCGCCAGTGCTTTTCCATGAAGTCGTGCGGCATGCCCCAGCCGCGCAGGGCCTCATCGAACATGGGTCACCTGATCGATTTCCTCACGCCGGAACCAGCAGGCTGCCAGGCAGGCGACGGTGGTCGAACTGGTGTTCTCCGCGACGGCGGCTCGGGCGACGTCGTACATCGCGGCCCAAGCTTCACGAGGAGATCCGGACCGGAACCGGTTGCCGTCCGCGGCGGCGAACGCCGGCCGGTGGCGGCGCCATTCCGCGCCGCCCGCCGCGACCGCCGCCGAGAACGAGATCCTGAACTCGCCGTTGTGCAACGCGGAGTCCACGACCAGCACCGCAGCACCGGGATCGGCTGTCAGTGTCGCGAACCCGAGCATGGCCAGGATCCGTTCGGCGTCCAGGCCCAGGAGAATCAGGCCCGCCTCGGAGATCGGATCGGCGTCCAGGTAGGGAAGGTCGAACTCGGCCGGGTCGGCGTATCGAAGCTCAGACATGCGTTACCTCTGTGCGTCGCGGAGAGGTTTCCAGCTGCCACAGGATGCTGGTCACGATCCGCGAGGTTCCGACCCGATGACCGTCGATGTTGCGCGCGGCCGGGCCCAGAACCATGCAGGCGGCCGCGCCCAGGGCGTGCACCCGCGGGGCAGCACGATAGGCAAGGGAGACCTCGTCGAGATCGGGCCAGCCGTCCCGGGCGCAGACCACGTCGGCGGGCAGCAGTTCCGCGCCGATCAGCGGGCGGGTGCCCAGGGCGAGAACGACCTGGTGGCCGCTCACCGACGTGCCGTCGGAGAGGTCCACGGCAGCCGGACCGCCATCGGTCCTGCCGTGCACAGCGGTGACGCCGGTGCCGCGGTGGACGACCAGGCTGCCGCGTTCCTCCGCCGCGGTGAGGGCCGGCCGGAACTCGAACATCACCGAGGCGCGCCGGTGTTGCCCCATCATCTGGAGCCGGTCCTGCCAGGTGGTGCCGTGGAAGCGCGATCGGCCCTCGGCTCGGAAGAACGAAGCGTTGACGTCCGCGCACTGGTACCGTTCCGCCACTTCGCGGATGACCCAGTGCACCTGTCCGCCGGCGGCCAAGGCCTTACTCACCACGTGCGCCGCGCTCAGGCCGGCGCCCACCACGACGGTCGGGCCGTCTGCCACGCCCACCGGCTCGGACCAGTACCCCACGCCCTCGGGCGGGGTGTCGCCGGGCCACCAGTCCGCCGGGGCGGTCACCGATTCCTCGCCGGTGCACAGGACGACGTTCTCCGCCCGGATGTCGCCGAGCGACGTCCGTACCAGCACCTCGTCGTCATTGGGGTCGATCTGCCGCACATCACCCTGCCAGGCTCGGTAGGCAAGGCCGTGGAGAGCGACGACGTGGTCGCAGTACGCCTCGAAGACGTCCATCGGCACTACGGATCGATGTCCGGCCTGAGCCAGCCGCACCTGGAGGCGCTCTCCCTCGGTCAGCAGTGACCAGCGCAGCCGAGCGAAGTCGAGCAGTTCACAATCCCGGTAGCCTTCCGCCCCGGGATGGTGGTCGTACGGCGAGCGCAGGACCCGTTGTCCGAGGGTGTCGGCTCGATCGAGGAATTGACCGCCCAGCCGGCTGGATCGATCCACGATGACGAAGTCACGGATGCCGGCATGCCAGAAAGTGCCGGCCAGACCGATGGCCGCGAGTCCGCCACCGACGATCACCACGCTGGCGGTAGACGGCAGCGCGTCGGTTCGGTACCGCTGCGGCGGCGCTCCGAACCGGCGTCCGCGCGGCGAGTCGAGAAATTCGGGCGGGGGCAGAAAGACGGTCACGCTACTCCGTTCCGACGGTCTGTCTGGAGGTGGCGGGCGTTTCTGAATCCTCGGCGGCGAAGCCGGAGCTGTGGGAGGCAGTGAGCAGGAGCAAGATGAACGGAATACCGATGAGCGCGAGCCCGATCAAGACGGGATTCGGGCCGAACCGTTCGGTGAGCGCTCCGACGGCGATGATGCCGAGAAGCCGGACGAGCGCGGTCACCGCGCCGCCCGCCGCCAGCACCCGGCCGCGAACGTGGTCAGCGGTGATGCGCTGACGGGTCGCGGACACGATGATGAAGGCGAGCGCCGAGGCGCCATCGAGGATCAGCACCGCGAGGGCCAGCCAGCCGGCGCCGCCGAGCAGGGCGAAAGAGCCGGCCGCGGCGCCGTTGACGCCGAGCACGACGGCCAGCAGCAGCGGCCATTGCCGGGTCTCGCACCAGCGGGCGATGTACAGGCTGCTGATCAGGCCGCCGACGCCGGCTGCGGAGATGACCAGGCCGATGGTCTCCGGGTCGAGTCCCAGCTCGTCGCGCATGCGCACCAGCAGCGGCAGGAATGCGACGGCGGTCAGCAGATGCATGTAACACGCGGCGGTGAGCAGCAGCCGTTGCCGCCGTTGGTGAGTGATCAGGCGCAGTCCGGCGAACAGGGATTCGTCGGCGGCCACGTCGGCTCGGGCGGGCGGGCGGTTGCCGGGCAGCCACATGAGCAGTAGGGCGGAGGTGAGGAAGCTGGCGGCGTTGGTCAGGAAGGCCACGAACGGACCGAACACCTGCAAGAGCCATCCACCCGCGGCGGGACCAGCCAGGGTGGCGGCGGCGTCCGATCCCTCGGCCAGGCCGTTGGCCCGCATCAATTGCTTCTCGTCGACCAGTTTCGGCAGGTAGCTGCCGGACGCTGTGCTGAACACCGTCTCCGCGGTGCCGGCGAGAAGCGCGAGCAGAACCAGCACGGGCAGCCGCCCGTCGGCGAGCACGATCTCAGCACCGATCGCGACGAACGAGACAGCGCCGACCACATCGGCGCAGATCATCAGAGTGCGTCGGTCGAACCGGTCGACGAGCGCGCCGAGGTGCAGGGCGGCCAGGACCGCCGGGAGTCGCAGAGCCGCGGCGACCAACCCGGCGGCGAGCGCCGAACCGTTTGCCGCCAGAATCGCGAGTGGCAGAACGACACCAGCCACCCGGTCGCCGAAAATACTGACCGTGCGTGCGGTCAGAAATACCTTGAAACCGTTTTTCATCTGCGCTCTTACGACTAAGGCCAGGAATGGCCGCGGGCCACCCCGCGACCATTCCGGGAATCCATTTCAGAAAATTAGCCGATCAAGGTCACGGGAACGACGACCTCGATAACGGGCTTCTTCGGCATGCCGTTGGCCACGTAGTCGTCAACCATGTCCTTGATCTTCTTCGGGCTCTCGGTGGGCGCAGGCGAGAAACGGGCGTGAGAAGCGTCACTGCGACGCTTGGTGCACTCAATCGTGAACATCTTGAGCACCGCCTCGCCCGGGCGGACCTCGCCGTCGTAGAACGTGATCCGCTTCTGGTCCGGCGTCATGAACGTCTTCGCGAACTGCTGGGAGACGACCATCGCCTGCTCGTCCTGCACGAAGCGGACGCCCTCACCTGCGGTCATCTGCCAGGTCAGCCACGACGCGTCGGACAGGTTGGTCTCGGACTTGATGACCTGCCAGCGACCTGGCTCGGGAAGCAGGAAGGTCACCGCGACGTCGTGGTCCTTGGTGTCGATGGCCCCGGAGACCATCAGAACCCGACGGCTGAGATCGGCGCTGGCGGCCATTTGGATGTCGCGGGCCCGGACCTGGGTGCGCAGGTCATATCCCGGAATGGACAGTGTCATCAGAACCCCTCCATAGGTTTGGATGGCAGTCGCAAATTGCAATTTACATACGTCACCACAGAAGTGCAACCAATCGAGTCTGCGAATAGCCCTTGCCTGCTCACCCCGGAAGTGCTAGGGTACGCGCGTCTACGATGGACTGTAGACACGCATGAGTGGGTCCGCTATGTTGGCGGCGATGCTAAGCGTAGATAGCCATACGAAGTCATCAGGGATTTACAATTTCCGAGCCGGCTCGCCATTCGGGCTGCGTGTCCTGGTGCGCGCAACGCCGGACAGCGAGGTCGTGTCCGCCACCCTCGCCGTGCGCGTCGGCTCCCGGAGCGAGACCTCGGCCTGGTCCGGACTGGCGCACCTCGCCGAACACGTCTCCTGTGGTCAGGAGACGGCCGCTGCACAGCGGCTCAGTGCCGCCGGCGGCAGCTGCAACGCGGTGACTCAGCCCGATCTCACGCTGTATCACGGTCAAGTCGTCGCCGAGGAAGCTCCCACCCTGTTGGACCGCCTGCTCGAGATCCTGGGTGAGCCCGCGATCGACGCGCGCCGCATCGCTACCGAGGTCACCATCGTCGGCGACGAGATCTCGGCCGCGATGGACAGCACCGTCATGGGCGGCTTTCCCTGGTTGTGGCTGCCGGCTGCACTCTACGACTCGCAGGAGCTGGCCCATAACGGGTACGGCGACCTGGAGTCGCTGAGACGGGTCGACGAGGCCGCCCTGACGGCGTTCTTCAGCCGGCATTACCGAGCGGACAACGCGGTCCTGGCCATCTGCGCCGCTGACCCGGCCCCCCTGATGGCCGTGCTGGGCGTGGCCGAACGTGAGGCGGCCGTCCCCGTGCAGGACCACACCCCCGGGCCTACTCCGGTGCTCACCCCCGCGGCGCCGTACGCGCTGATCGCGCCGCGGCAGCCGCATCAGGCCACCGCGATCGCCTGGTCGTTGCCCGATCAACCGATGAGCTGGGGCCACATCGCGGCGACCGTGCTCGCCGACATCCTGGTCGGAGACCACGGTGGCGCACTCGAGGAACAGATCGAGGCGCTGGAGGTCAGCGCGTACGGGGGCCCGTTCGGTGACCCCTGGGGCATCGCGGCCCCGCTCCCGTTCGTCGTCGAGATACACCACTCGGCGGACCTCGACCCTGAATCCTGGGTGCCGTCGGTACGTGAGGTGCTGCGGTCGCTCGCGCACGACACGGATGCCGACGCAGTGGCGGCCGCCGCCCGTACCCTGGCGGTCCGGTTCTTCGCAGCGTGGGACGACCCCGCAGAGCAGAGCAAGATCATGGCGACCGCCGAACTGGTGTACGGCGACGCCAACCATGCCCTGCAGATTCCCGGCCTGCTCGCGGCCGCCGATCCCGCCGAGGTCCGAGCCGCCGCGGCGGCCCTCGCCGCCGCCCCGGCCCGCCTGCTGACGAGAGGGCCGCGGTCATGACCGGTTTGGTGACTCTGTTGCGCCCCAGCGCCGATCTCGCCTGGCTTCGGCTGCGCATCCGGGTGAAGTCCGGGACTGCTGCTCAGCGTCTGGTCGCAGCTCGCCTGCTGCGCGCCGCAGTGCCGGAACTCCCGGTGGACGGGCTGCCCCTGCACGCGCGGTTGACCACCCTCGGGGCTCTGCTGACCGTCTCGGCCGACGGTCACGGCATCGCGGTGTACGTCACGGTGGTCCCCGAGCGGCTCGCGGCGGCCACGGATCTGATTCGTGCCGCACTCCAGACGCCGCCGCCGGCGGAACTAGCCCGCGCCGCGGCCGACGAGGTCGTCGCGGTATGGGAGTGGATGAGCGCGGACAGCGAGAGCACGGCCGATCTCATCGCCGATCTGACTTTGCACACCGCTCCGCCGTCCTGGCCGGAGTTGTACCGGGAGATGGCCCAGGCGATGTCCGCCGTGTCCCCGTCGTTCCCCGGCCTCGGACCGGCGACCGCCACCCTCGTCAGCCCGTTCGTCCCCGACGCGGCGGTGGAGCGGGCCATCGCCGGACTGACCGAAGGTGCGCACGCCGTCGTGGCCACGGCGGAAGAGCCCGTCGCCACGACCCCGGCCACCCTGCGTCTCGACGTGGCCAGCGAAGCCAGTGCGCTGGTCCGGCTCGGCTGGCGTACGCCGCCCCGGACCCATCCGGACTTTCCATCGCTCGCCGTGGCTGCTCGCATCCTCGGCGGCCACTATCGGTCGCTTCTGATGCGGACGTTCCGTCAGGAACGCGGGTGGAGCTACTCGCCGTGGGCGATGCTGCGCTCCGGTCCGGAACGCGGCCTGTGGCAGGTGTCCGTACGGGTCCCGGCGGACCGTGTCGACGAGGCGACGGCCCGCGTCAGGGAACTCGTAACCGAGTGCCGGCCCACCCCGGCCGAGTGCGCCGTTGCCGTCGCGCACACGGTGGCCGAGCAGCGGACGCTGTGGTCGTCCGGCGAGTCGCGGCTCACCCTCTCCGGTTATTGGCAGGACCTGGGCCTGCAACCGGAGGCCGAGCGCCGGGACTGGCCGCGGCGGGTGGGCGAGGTGTTCGCCGACCGGCTGCACGGCGTCATGCGGACCCACCTGTGTCGTCCCCCGGATCTCACCATGATCCTGACCTAGGAGGAAGACGTTGGCTCTCAGCGTCAACACCCGCCACCACCGAGCCGCCCTCAACATATTCATGGCCGTGGTCCTGGCCCACTGGGCCGAGCATCTCGTCCAGGCCGTCCAGATCTGGTACCTCGGCTGGCCGCGACCGCAGGCCCGGGGCGTGCTGGGAATGCCGTTCCCATGGCTGATCTCGTCCGAGTGGCTGCACTACGGGTACGCCCTGGTCATGCTGGCCGGGCTGTGGCTGCTCAGAGGCGGGTTCCAGGGCTCGGCACGGCGCTGGTGGACCGCGGCGCTCGCAATCCAGTTCTGGCATCACCTCGAACACCTGCTCCTGCTCGTACAGGCGCAGACGGGTCACTTCATCGCCGGGCAGCCAGTGCCCACCAGCCTGCTCCAGCTCGTGGCGCCCCGTGTCGAGCTGCACCTGTTCTACAACACGGTGGTCTTCCTCCCCATGGTCGTCGCCGTATACCGGCACCTGCGCCCGACCGAGACCGAGGCAAGCACGATGACTTGCAGCTGCCGGCCGCGCGAGTTCGGGGACCGTGTCGCGCTGGCCTCCAGCGCCGGGATCTGAGGTATGGCCGCGCGGGCCCTCATCGCGTGCTTCGCCATCACGCTGCTGACCGCCACGGTCGTGACCACGTCTCCCGCACCAGGCCACGAAGCCGCGCTCGTCTCGGCTTCCCCCGCCAACGGCAGCCGGCTCGCCGCGGTGCAGCCGGCATTGGTCCTTGTCTTCGACGGGCTGGTGGATCCGGGCGCGACCCACCTGGCGGTGACCCGGCCGGACGGCACGCCAGCCGCCTCGGAGACATTCGCCGTCGATGGCCGCCGGTTGACGATGCCGCTGCCCACCGCGCTCGACGGCGCGTACTCGGTGGCCTATCACGCGGTGTTCACCGACGGGGAGGAGGCTTCCGGGACGATCGGATTCGGGATTCGGGCGAACCCACCCATCGCCTCCGCCCATCACGATCATGTGGAGCGGAGCGCGGCGAACATGACCCTGCTCGCGATCGATGCGGCCTTGTTCGTCGCGCTGCTGACCGTCCTCCGCGGGAGATCGCGGGTACGAGCTCCCCGTCGATTCCGGGAGAAGTGGGTCCTGCGGGACATCGACGTATGACGGCTTCGAGCCGGGGAAGAACACGCCGAGCACGGAGGCCTCGGGGTCAGGCGGTGGCGCGTTCGTCGGCTGGCCGCCGTCGGTAATGGCCGCCTCGATCATCGAGCCCCCTTGGACGCGCAACGCGAACAGGGTTCCGCGGCCGACGAACTCGGACGGCAGGTTCAGCATCTCCTCGGCGTGCTCCTCGGCGTCACGGTTACGTTCCCGAGGCCATGTACGCGGCGAGGCCCGGTCCGACCCCGTTCGGTACCAGAGGACAGACGCAGCACGCCGTTCCCGCGGTGTCCCGGTGCCTGCTTCTCGGCACGACCGCACGTCGAGCGCACGTCCATCAGGCAACATGACGCTCGCTCGGCGGCAGAATGCGCGCCACGTTGGAGAACGTTGGAGGGCGAGGTGCCGTTACTTCCGGCTCACGCCCGACATCCATGATCAGTAAGATCGCGCGGGTGAGCGCGAACCTGCACCCAGTCCGCCGGGTCAGCGTGGGCGACCTTAGCGCCGACATCGACGAGGAGCTTGCACCGATAATCGAGGTCGTCTGGCGTCTGGGGCTGGCGACGTGGACGTGTTGCCAGAATGCGGGCGAGAGCAACGCCGACTGGCCGCAGCAGTTGCCGCACATGGCCCCGGTCATCGCTGCGCAAGTGGGCTGGGCCTACATCGACTTCCCGATCGACGACGGGTTGGCGTTCCTGACGGCGCTCGCCCAGGCCGGTCCTCGCGACGCCTTCTATCTGCGGATGACGCACTGGGCAGCACCGGACTCGTGGCACGTGTCCGCCCGGCCGATGGACGGGGCAACCTTCGACCAGCGGCGCGAGTCGCAGTTCGAGCTACGGCTCCTGTTGGTCCGCTTCCCGAGCTACGACCGTGCGGAGATACTGCGTCGGCTGACCGCCTACGAGGCTGGCCGACTCATGCCGCCAGGGCCGATCGACCGGTCAAGCATGACTCCCAGGCAGCCGGCATGATGGCGTGTCCTCAGGCAGGCCCCATGACTGGTGCTCCTGGTGACGAACAGGCCAACTCCCGGCGCACCCGGTCTGCGGCATGAGTAGCCCTGTGTCAAGCGGCGGGGGCGAGGGCGGCCTGCAGAGCGCGGTGGCGGGTGGGGTCGTAGGGGACGCGGTCTTGCCAGCAGCGCCAGATCACGTGCAGCCAGGCGCGGGCGAGGATTCGGGTCGCGTGGGGGTGGTCGTGGCCGCGAGCCCGGGCCCGCCGGTAGAGGTCGGCGGCCCAGGGGTTGGCGTGGTGGGAGTCGCCGGCGAAGTCGATGGCCGCTGCACGGAGTTGTTTGTCGACGGCCCAGCGGAAGCCGACGACTTTCACCTTCCCGGACTGCCTGGTCGAGGGCGCAGCCCCGGCCAGGCAGGTGAGTGCCTCGGGCGTCGGGAAGCGGCCGCGGGCGTCACCGATCTCAGCCAGAAGCCGGGCCGCGCGCACGATCCCCGCCCGGGGCAGGGACGTGAACACTGCCGCGTCGGGATGCTGCAGCAGCTGGAGCTCAATCTGCTCATCCAGCGCGCTGATCTGCTCCCGCAGGGCAGTAAGCCCAGCCACCAACGCAGCGGTGACGTGCGCCCGGGCGGTGGCTTCAGGACCGGTGGTCCCGCGGGTAGCCGCAAGCAGATGGGCGTGCAGCAGCCCGGCTCGTGCCGGGTTGGGGTAGGAGACGCTGCGCAGCCAGTTCTGCAGTCTGCGTGGCGACAGCCAGTCGACCTTGTCCTGAGTCGCGAACCGGGTGAGGAAACTCAGGGTGATGGCGGAGTCGATGTCGCGGAACAGCCCGATCACGCCGGGCAGAACATGTTCGAGGTGGGCGTGGAGCTGATTGGCCATCGCGACCCGGGCGGCGATGAGGTCCTTGCGGGCGCGGACGGTCATCCGCAACGTGACTGTCGCGGGAGAGTCGACGGTGAGGGGACGCAGGCGATGGTGATCGGTGCGGACGGTGTCGGCCAGGACGTAGGCGTCGAAGCGGTCGTCCTTGTTACCGGCTGCGCCGTAGCGGCGGCGCAGGTGCTTGATCTGGTTCGGGGCGATCACGAAGACCGTGAGCCCCGCCTCGAGGAGGGCCTCGACGATGGGCCCGTCGGGGCGTTCGATACCGACCTCGAGCACAGCGGCTTGCTGCAGGCATCGCAGCAGCTTCCGCAGCCCCGCAGCGGTGTGCTCGACGATCATCCGTTGAACCTCGACACCGTCGGGGCCAACGATCGCGAGGGCGTGCTCAGTACTGGCCCAGTCGACGCCCGCAGTTGGTCGACGCATCGAGGAATGGTGTCCGACACTCATAGTGTCCTCCTTGCTGTTGCAGCAGCAGGTGGGCACCTGGTGGTCTCAGGACACGGAAGCCGGTCGCTCACTGATCGGCGCTCGACGGCGCGCAGCCCTGTCGCCAGTCATACGTGCCCTGGGACCACCGGGCCCCGCGGAACTCATGCCGGACCTCTCACGGTCGAGCGGACGAGGCGGTGGCCCGGTGGGGACCAGGTGCGCCGACGACCCGAGATCGCCGGCACCAGACACGGTGCCCGACGAGACCGTCGACAGGAAGAGTCTGCGCAGTGAGCGGATGCTGGTGTATCCGGCAGTGGGCCTATTCGACCGCAGCCTTCAAGACCCAGGAGGTGGGCCGAGGACGGCCGGGAAGGTCGGTACGCCCTGTGGACCAGAGAAGCACCTGGACCGGATCCCCGGCCGGAGCGTGGGGAAAGAGCCGGTCAAGCACGGAGCTGCAGAGAGATTCAGGCGGATGCCAGTGGATGCCGAGCCCTTCGGTGATGTCGTGGGTGTGCACCAGCGTCTCGTTTACGCCCAGCGCCGCGAAGCCGCTCGGGTCTGTCGGGCCCCAGTGCCAGGCTCGTACCGAAGCGTCGGATGCGGCCAACGCGGTGCTCAGCAAGTTTCCTGCGCCGGCGACTATTCGCAGCAGGTCGCGGGGAGACGCGTCGTCGCGTACCACCAGGTCGAACGGGAGGTAGGCGGAGTCGGGCCGAGCAGCGAGCTGCCCGGCGTACGCGAGGAGGTCATGCGCGACATGGGCGGCTGTTTCCCAGCAGCTCCAGTCGAGCGTGCCGGCCGGGCGTCGCCAGTCCGCGGACTCGTGCGGTGTGAGTACCAGCACCATTTCGGCCACGGCTTGGTCGACATCACGGCTGTCCATCGGGCGCATGACGAAGGAGCCTGCCAGATGTTGCGCTGCGTCGCGGTACCGCCAAACACTCGCTCATCGGCATGTTCACGCGCGGGGCAGCTCGGCGGACCAATCACTGACCGTAGCGATCGCCTCGCGCTAAGTGAGTGAACACGGCTCAGTTGGGCGATGAGTCGTCCGGCGCTTTGAGGACCAATACCGTCATGTCCAACAGTCGCTGGTAGTACGCGGCCTCATCGTCGTCCAACTCCGGGATGACACGGAGGAGTTCCTGCTCGCATGCCGCAAGGATGTCCCACCGCCCGTCATCGATGTTTCCGCCTCGATGCAGCCAGCTACTGACGCAGCCAGCCACATTGGAATCGAGCAGCACCATGCTGACGCCGGCCACGTCAACACTTCTCAGCCGGCCAGGAAACGGGGCCTGCGTGTGCGCGTTCCAGAGTTCGGCGACTGCCGCCAGTCGGTCTGTCATGCGAACCGGCACTCCGATCATCGACCAGGTACCGACTGTAGACGCACTCTTCTCGGCAAAGTCGGACGTTGCGGGAGCGGGGCTGAACGCGCGCATCGCGGCATGAGAGTTAACGGTTCCTGGCAAAGTCTACCGATCAACACGGTCCTGCCCTCGTCGCTGCGTCAGAGCAGAGTGACCGCGTCGCGGCGGCGATGTAGCGGCGGCCGTGCGGCGCACGATCAGAATGGTGCGGGTCCGCGGCCTGCCAACGACATCAACACCTGCGTGGCGAGTAGCTTGCGTATGCCGGTGACGGCCACTGTCCCCATCCGATCGTAGGGCAGTTCCAATTGCAGCCCTTCGACTGCGTTGCGAAGGTCTGTCGTGATCTCGTCCGGACGGAACGTGCCGCCCCAGCCGTTGAGTCCTCCGCGCTGGTTGGTACTGAGGGAAGCCATGCCGGATATGCATGCGCCGTTGACCAGGATCAGCCTCGCAGGACCCGAGTAGGTCGTCGTCATAGTCATCAACCCTTCAGGATGTAGCGCCGTGCACCCCGGGTCCCGGCTGTCTGACAGTCATCAGGAGGCGAGGCGTCGAGTCCGACCATGGTGTGCTCCACTTGGACCGCGACCGTACGTGCCTCGACCGTCAGGCGGCGGCGATGCGGAATTCGGCTCGTTAGCGATAAGGGTCGACGTCTGTGTCTGTCTGGTTCATGTGCCAAAGGCGCGCCTTGGGCGAGCTGACAGTCGGCCTGGGCAGACTAGCGCCCGAGGTCCGAATCGATCCAGAGAAGAGAACACGGGGGCGATGTTGAGCTGGCTCCACACCGAGATGGCCGGCCTTCTGCCGATCAGACGATTTTTCGCGATGCCGTGGTGAGCGCATGAAACGCCGAACGGCGGCCCGCTGAACCAGTCGGGCCGCCGTTCGCAGAGTGTGGATCAAAGCGGGCGGATGTTCTCCGCCTGCGGGCCCTTCTGGCCTTGGGTGATGTCGAACTCCACCTTCTGATTCTCGTCGAGGCTGCGGAAGCCGCTCGCCGAGATCGCGGAGAAGTGGGCGAAGACGTCGGCGCCGCCGTCGTCCGGGCTGATGAAGCCGAAGCCCTTGTCGGCGTTGAACCACTTAACGGTACCTGTAGTCATGTCTGCTCCTTCGCAGGCTGTTAGAGACCGCACTGTGCGGACCCGTACGCCGCCGCGTTGATCACCCGCGTCGAAACGACACGAAAAACGAAAAGCGCCTGGATGGGTTTCAGATGCCCCATCAGGCGCCGGAAAACGTCTACGGAAATCAAAACTGCAACTCGGCTACCGTAGCACATGATCCGTCGTCGATCCCATGGCGGTGCGTGGACCTGGCCACTCGTCTGCTTGACGGCACGGAAGCATCTCAGCGATAGTTGAGTCAATGATGACTGAGCTTGCTTCCCTGCAGGGGCGCGCCCGGATCCACGCCGCGCTCGGCGACCCGGCGCGTCTGGCGATCGTGGACGCGCTCACCCTGGGAGACGCCTCCCCCGGCGAGGTCGCTCATGACCTGGGGATGCCGACGAACCTGGTCGCCCACCACGTCAAGGTCCTCACCGAGGCCGGCCTGGTGGTGCGCGGCCGGTCCGAGGGTGACCGCCGCCGCACCTACCTGCGTCTGCGACCCGAAGCCCTCGCGACACTGACCCCGGCGCCGCTGACCGGCGTCGGTCGGGTGGTGTTCGTCTGTACCCGCAACTCCGCCCGCTCCCAGCTTGCCGCCGCCCTGTGGTCCGATCGCACCCACACCGCGGCGGCGTCCGCCGGCACGAAACCCGCCGAGCGGGTTCATCCGCGCGCCGTCGCCGTGGCTCGCCGGCACGGGCTGGCCCTGGACCCAACCGCCACCTCCCATGTCGCCGACATAGTGCGCGACGACGACCTGGTCATCGCCGTCTGCGACAACGCCCACGAGGAACTCACCGGGCCGGGCCGGCCCCGGCTGCACTGGTCGGTGCCCGACCCGGTCCGCCTCGACACCGACGACGCGTTCGAGGCCGCGTACGCCGACCTCGCCGCCCGCGTCGACCGCGTCGCCCCCGTCATCGCCCCCGCCACGAGCTCGGGAGACCACTGTGACTGAGACCAACGCCTACGTACGCGAAGACCTTTCTGTCGACCAGCAGCTCGCGCTGCGCACCGCCGCCACCCGCCTCGCCGCCGAGTTCGACGGGACCTACGGCGCCGAGACCGTGGAGCGGTTCCTGCACGCCAGCTACGACCAGTTCGCCACCGTCGGCAGCGTCCCCAACTACCTGCCGCTGCTGGCCGAGCGGTTCGCCCGCCAGCGCCTGCAGGCCCTCGCCCGCGTGGAGGGTCACCACCGCGACGGCCGGCCCGTCGCCCTGTTCCTGTGTACCCACAACGCCGGGCGATCCCAGATGGCCCTCGGGTTCTTCACCCACCTCGCCGGCGAACAGGCGGTCGCCTGGTCCGGCGGCAGTGAACCCGGGACCCAGGTCAACCCGGCGGCGATCGCGGCGATGGCCGAACGCGGTATCGACATCTCCCAAGAGTTCCCCAAGCCCTGGACCGACGAGGTGGTTCGCGCCGCCGACGTCGTGGTCACCATGGGCTGCGGCGACGCCTGCCCCGTCTTTCCCGGCACCCGCTACGAGAACTGGGACCTCGACGACCCCGCCGGCCTCACCGTGGCCGACGTGCGGCCGATCCGCGACGAGATCGAACGCCGCGTCCGCCGGCTGCTCGACGAACTGAACGTCCCCGCCACCCGATAGACCCCCGGCCGACAGCGGTCCGGGACGTTACCGCAATGGGAGATAACAGACCGATGACCAACGCACTCCGGCGGCGCCTGCTGGCCGAGTTCACCGGCACCGCCCTGCTGGTCACCGCCGTGGTCGGCTCCGGCATCATGGCCGCCACCCTGTCCCCCGACGACATCGGGCTCCAACCGCTGGAGAACTCGATCGCCACCGCGTTCGCCCTGGGCACGCTGATCCTGATCTTCGGCCCGGTCTCCGGCGCGCACTTCAACCCGGTCGTCTCCGCCGCCGACTGGTTCCTCGGCCGCCGCGCCGGCACCGGCCTGACCGGCCGCGACCTCGGCGGCTACGTCGCGGCCCAGCTCTCCGGGGCGATCGCCGGATCGGTGCTGGCGAACCTCATGTTCGACCTGACCGCCGTGACCTGGTCAAGCAAACAGCGCGCCGCCGGCAACCTGTGGCTCGGTGAGGTCGTCGCCACCGCCGGTCTGATCCTGCTGGTCTTCGCTCTCGCCCGCTCCGGCCGCGCCCCCGTCGCGCCCGCCGCCGTGGGCGCGTACATCGGGGCCGCGTACTGGTTCACCTCGTCCACCTCGTTCGCCAACCCAGCGGTCACCGTCGGACGGGCGTTCACCGACACCTTCGCCGGCATCGCCCCTATCTCCGTCCCCGGCTTCGTCGTCGCCCAGCTCGTCGGCCTCGCCGTGGGCATCGGCCTCCTGGCCGCGCTCTACCCCGACGCCGGGCGGGCCGCCGACCAGGTGGTGGTGCCCACCGACGACCGGGACCCGGCTCTCGACCACCGCCGATGACCAGCAAGCCCGAGCACCGGAGCGCCGACACGTCGTACCGCGGCCTGCTCAACCGGCCGCACCCGGCTGGCCGGTACCGGCTGCTCGACCGCAACAGCGACCCCGACCGATCGCTGCCCGCGATTCCTGACGAGGCGCCGGTGGACCGGCCCTGCGACCCGCACTGCCAGAGAGGCTCCTGATGTCCGACAAGCCCAGCGTCCTGTTCGTCTGCGTGCACAACGCCGGCCGCTCCCAGATGGCCGCCGGCTGGCTGCGCCACCTCGCCGGCGACACCGTCGAGGTCCGCTCCGCCGGCTCCGCGCCCGCCGACACCGTCAACCCCGCCGCCGTCGAGGCCATGCGCGAGGTCGGCATCGACATCACCGACCAGACCCCCAAACTCCTCGAGTACGCCACGGCCGAGTCCTCCGACGTCATCGTCACCATGGGCTGCGCCGACGCCTGCCCGGTCTTCCCCGGCAAGCGCTACGAGGACTGGAAACTCGAAGACCCCGCCGGCAAGGGCGTCGACGCCGTCCGCCCCATCCGCGACGACATCCGCACCCGGGTCGAGAAGCTCCTCGCCGAACTGCGCCCCTCCGCCTGACCCATCCCGTCGCCACAGTCCCGCCCGCCGGCCCGCGTGGGCGGGCGGCTGCAGCCTGAGCAGGAGCCCCTCGTGTCCGACCCGCACCGCCTGATCATCATCGGCTCCGGACCCGCCGGATATACCGCCGCCCTCTACGCCGCCCGAGCCGACCTCGCACCCTTGGTCATCGAGGGCAGCCAGTCCGGCGGCGCGTTGATGACCACCACCGAGGTGGAGAACTTCCCCGGCTTCCCCGACGGCATCACCGGTCCGGACCTGATGGACAACCTCCGCAAGCAGGCCGGCCGCTTCGGCGCCCGGTTCGTCACCGACGACGTCACCCGCGTCGACCTCACCACTGCGACCAAAACCGTGTGGATCGGCGATCAGACCCACCACGCGCATGCGGCAATCCTCGCCACCGGCTCCGCCTGGCGGCCCCTCGGCGTCCCCGGAGAGACCGAACTCCTCGGCCACGGCGTGTCCTCCTGCGCCACCTGCGACGGGTTCTTCTTCCGCGACCAGGACATCGCCGTCGTCGGCGGCGGCGACACCGCCATGGAAGAGGCCACCTTCCTCACCCGCTTCGCCCGCAGCGTCACCATCATCCACCGGCGCGACACCTTTCGCGCCAGCCATATCATGACCGACCGGGCGCTGAGCAACGACAAGATCACCGTGGCGTGGAACAGCGTCGTCGAGGAAATCCTCGGCCACGACGGTGCCGTCGCCGGAGCCCGCCTGCGGGACGTCCACACCGGGCAGACCCGCGTCCTGGACGTCACCGGCGTGTTCGTCGCCATCGGCCACGATCCGCGCAGCGACCTGTTTCGTGGCCAGGTCGACCTCGACGACGAGGGCTACGTCACCGTCGACTCCCCCGGCACCCGCACCAACCTGCCCGGTGTGTTCGCCGCGGGCAGTGTCGTCGACCGCATCTACCGCCAGGCGATCACCGCCGCCGGCACCGGCTGCGCCGCCGCACTCGACGCGGAGCGCTACCTCGCCGCCCTGTCCTGACAGTTGCACCCGGGGCCCGGCCGATCCTGGCCGGGCCCCGGGCGGCGGATCCGTCCCGGGGCTACCCGGCAAGGCGGGCGCTGATGTCGGCGACCGTGGCCTTGGCCGTACGTCCCGCGCCCACCAGCGTCGCCGACGCCGGCCCGGTCCAGTCGCCGTAACCGAGCAGGTAAAGGCGGGGTTCGTCGACCGACCTCGTACTCTCGACGCTCACCTCCCCCTGCCGCCATCCGGGCAGGATCGGCGCGAGGTGGGTGAGGTTGGGCCGGAATCCGGTGCACCAGATGACCGCGTCGCAGGGCTGCTCCGTGCCGTCCGCCCAGTACACGCCGTGTGCGGTCAGCCGCGCGAACATCGGGCGAGGATGCAGGACGCCGCGTTTTCGCGCGTCGCGGACGCTGGGCACCATCACGATGTCCCCAAGGTCGCTGACACTCTCACCGGCATCACCGGCGGCCTTGCGGGTGGCCACCCCGAACAGCACCCGACCGTCGACGTCGTCGGGCATGAACCGCGCCGGGCGCAGGGTGACCCAGGTGGCCTCGGCGACCCGGGACACCTCCGCCAGGATCTGCGCCGCCGAGTTACCGCCACCGACGACCACGACCCGCTGCCCTCGGAACGCCTCTGGCGAGGTGTAGTTCACCGTGTGCAGCTGCCGACCGACGAATTCGGCGCGGCCCGGGATGTCGGGCAGGTACGGGCGCTCCCACGTCCCGGTGGCGGAGATGACGTACCGGGCCAGCCACGCCCCGGCGTCGGTCTGCACCGCCAGGCGCTCCCCGGCCCGCCGCACCTCGCGTACCCGGACCGGCCGGCGCACCCGCAGGTCGTAGCGCTGTTCGTAGGCCCGCAGGTAGTCGACGACGTGCTCGGCGGTCGGGAACTCCTCGCCCTCCTGCCGCGGCATCCCCCACCCCGGCAGCGGGCTGTACTCCGCCGGCGAGAACAACCGCAACGACTCCCAGCCATGCCGCCACGCACCACCCGAGTGCGTCTGGGCGTCGAGGATGACGTAATCCAGACCGGCGCGGCGCAGGTAGTAACCCGCCGCCAAGCCCGCCTGCCCACCCCCGACGACCACCACATCACACGACCCAGGCACGCACGACACCTCCCTCGATCCGCAGATCATCATGCCGAGACGAGACGACAGAAGCGCGACTGCCCAGCCTGATTCAGTCGGCTCCGCAGGGGGAGGCGGCCGTCAGTGACCTCACCGCACCCCTCGGACTCTCCCAGCCGACCGTCAGTCACCACCTGCGGATCCTCACCGAGGCCGGCCTGCTCGAGCGAGACAAGCGCGGCGTCTGGGCGTACTACCGCCTCGTGCCGTCCGCCATCGCCACGATCGCCGACCTGTTGACGCCACCCCACAAGCGAGCAACGAAGAAGACCCGCTGAATCTCGGGTCTGTTGGCTGTGGATCAGCGACCGGGGTTGCCCGCACTCCAGGGCCTGAATGTGAAACCTGGTTTGGGCTGTCGACGCTGTGGTGACGATCCTCGTGCTCGGCGATGACCAGCCGGGTCTCGTAGGCTCGGACGGTGGAGAGCAGTCGAGGGCGGATCATGGCGCAGATGTTGGATGCGGCGGAGAACGCCTCCCCCGTCGACGCGGTCGAGGCGGTCACCCGGGAACTCGGTGCGGCGTTGGGGGCGCGTAGCGTCGCGTTTTTGATCGCGGATCTCAGCGGCCGGGCGCTGGTCCGGTTGACCCACGTGCCGCTCGGCGGGACCGGTGCGGGACGCCGGGGCGGTGACGAGGTCGCCACGGTGATGCCGTTCGACGGCGGCCCCGCCGAGCAGGCGCTACGCACCCAGACGGTGCAGGTCGTCACACAGCCCGACGGGTGGGCGGTGTTGGCGCCGGTGACCGACCGCGGTGAGGCGATCGGCCTGCTCGAGATGATCCTGCCGGACGAGCCCGCCCCGCGAGCGCTGCAGGAGATCACCCGCACGGCGCACCTGTTGGCGTTCGTGGTGATCGCCAACCGGCGGTACACCGATCTGTTCGAGTGGGGGCAACGCACCACCCCGTTCACCCTGTCCGGGGAGATCCAGCGCCGGCTGCTGCCCGCCTCGTTCACGTGTGAGGCCAGCGCGTTCACCCTGTCCGGCTGGCTGGAACCCGCCGCCAGCATCGGCGGGGACACCTTCGACTACAGCCTCGCCCGCGACGTGCTGCACTTCAGCGTCACCGACGCGATGGGCCACGGGGTGGCCAGCGCGTTGACGGCCACCCTGGGCGTGGGCAGCCTGCGCAACAGCCGCCGCCGCGGAGTTGGTCTGGTGGAGCAGGCCGAAGCCGCGAATGCCGACGTGGCCGAACACGCCACCGTGCCCGGCAGTTACATCACCGCGGTCCTCGGCCGTTTCGACCTGCGCACCGGCGTGTGCGCGATGCTCAACGCCGGGCACGTCCCGCCGATGCTGGTCCGCGACGGGAACACCCGGGCGCTGCCACTACCGCCCAACTTCCCCCTGGGTATGTTCGCCGACGCCGGACACCGCGCTCGCGAGATCGAGCTGCGGCCGGGCGACCGCCTGGTGGTGGTCACCGATGGCATGCGGGAGCGCAACGCCGCCAACCTGGATCTACCGACCATGTTGCGGTCGATCACCGGTCTGCATCCACGAGAGGCTGCCCGGGCGTTGGCCGACGCCGTCCTCGAGGTCAGCGGACCGACTCTGGCCGATGACGCCACCCTGTTCATCCTCGACTGGCACGGCGGACACCGCGAGGACCGGCGAACCAGCGCCGGCGCCGACCAGGAGCGTGCCAGCACCGCGCTACCCGACTGACTACTGGCCTGGCGCGTGGTCGGTGGACGGCACATCGGCTTCAGCCGCCTGCACACTGTCATAAACATGGATCACTCGATCCACCGACGTGACCGTCAGGACGCTGCGCACGGCGGGCTGCGCCGCGGCGAGGCTCAACCGACCGCCGACGTCCCGCAGCGCCTTGAACATCACGACCAGCGCGCCCAGTCCGCTGGAGTCCATGAATCCCACCCCGGCCAGGTCCACCACCACCTGTCGGTCATCGGCGTCGACCAACCGTTGCAGGCCCTCGCGCAGCTGGGGGGACGTCGCCATGTCCAGCTCGCCGCGCGCCTCGAGCACGGTGCAACCCCGGCCCGGCCGGACCGACAGCAGCAGTTCCACAGCAACCTCCGCCACGCCCCGATGATCCCCGCTTACCATATTCTGCCGACGGGTGAACCGCCGTCGGCCGGCGTACGTCGCGCCGGCACCCTGACCGTTTCGCCTCAGCAGAACCGGGGTAGGGCTGATCACCACCGGAGCATCGCGCCTCAGGGTGACGCGGTAGTCCGACGGTTCAGGTACGGGCCGGGGAGGAGCTGTGCAGTGCGGGTGAGCATGACCCTGTCACTCCCGCGGCAACCGTCGTCGGTGACCCGCGCCCGCCATGTCCTCACCACCCTGCTGAGCCTCACCGATGTCGGCGAGGACTCCCGTGGCCACCTCGCCGTGCTGATCAGCGAGGCGTGCGCCAACGCGGTGCTGCACGCCGATGCCGACAGCGCCGTCGACATCACCATCGTCATCGACGACGACGTCTGCCTCCTCGAGGTCGGCAACCGCGGCAGCACCCCCAACGGCGCTGGACTCGACGCCGAACTTCCCGCCCCGCTCACCGTCGGCGGGCGTGGACTGCCCCTGATCGCCGCCCTCGCCGAGACCGCCGCCTTCGTCGCCGGGCCACCGAACCAGGTGCTGCTCCGCATCACCAAACACCTCACCGACGCACGAACAGCACCGATCCGATAACCGGCTGCCGCACCGGACGCCCTCGCCATCCGCGGAGCCCGAGCCAGGTGGCCTGCCTTCGATGGGGGCGCCTCGCGGTTGGCGGCCGAAATGGGAAGAGGTGCGACGAGCAGGAGTACGGCCGGCAGGGCCGAGGTGGTTCGCGCTGGCGAGCCAGTCGGCTCACCGCCCGCCGACGACCTCACCCGTCAGTGTGCCGCGTCCCATGCTGCTGGTTCTGGTTCTGCCGGAGGGCTTCCTCGAGTTGGTCCTCGAGGATGATGATCCGGCAGGCGGCCTCCAGGGCGGTGCCCTGGTCGACCATCTCCCGGGCCCGGGCGGCCAGGCGAAGCTGATAGCGGGAGTAGCGGCGGTGCCCACCGGTAGAGCGGTGCGGGTTGATCAGTCTCGCCTCGTCCAGGCGGCGCAGGAAGTCCTGCGTGGTGCCGAGCAGCTCCGCGGCCTGGCCGATGGTGTAGGCCGGGTAGTTCTCGTCGCCGAACATGTCATCGGAGTTCTGCCCCACGTCACCTCCACGTCGAGGGCCCCGGCGCTTACGCGCCGGGGCCCAGGGTTTACGGGTCAGAACACCATCTACCGACAGGAACGTCGGCTTGTCGTATCCGCACCAGCCGCAACGGACGGCTTCGGGTGCGAGGATCGCATAAGCGTGACCGGAGACCACCTCTCGTTCGATGGAAACTGCGGTGTCCGCCCGGCCTGACATGACGGCCGACGGCGGGCGATCCAACGGTGTACGGCCCTCCCTTTCCTCTGCTACTTCTTTCCCTTGCTGTCGTACGGTCCGCCGGTGTCGGAGCCCACGCGACTTCATGGCCCCTATACGGCGAACATCAGCTGGAGCCCCAAAAAGAGCCTTGGCCCCACCTGCACCCCGGCGCGTATCACGTCGGGACTGACGTGCTCCTACTGCCTCTCGGGGGGAACGGTGAAGATCGTTCCCGCTCCTCGCCGCCCGTCGTGACCTCACGGCCGGACGGCCCGTCTGCGTCTTGACGGATCTTTACTCTCGACTCGAAGAAGACTATTCCACGCCACCGAAGATGTCTAGTCGTTCCAGCCTAGATTCTCCGGCCGGCCGTCATCAGGAGCGTGCAGTACCGGTCGCCGCCGGCGATCTCACCCGAGGGGACGGTGTGGTCAGATGACCTCCAGCCTCTTCCCGGTCAAGCCCAGCAGTGTTGCTTCACGGTGCTCTTCTCCGGAGGCGATCGCGAGGATGGCGTGGGCGACGTCGGCGGGGTCGAGCGGTGCCGGGAAGCGCTTCATGAGCGCGTCGGCCGTCAGGCCGGCCTCGGCGCCGTAGGCGGTGGCCGCGGCCTCCCCAATCGCGGTGCCGACCAGGAACTGGCGCGGGGCCAGGGCGACGAACCGGATCCCGAGCTTGCGGTCGTGAGCGGCGCGCTGGAGGTAGCCGGCCAGGAACAGCTGCATCCGCTTGGCGCCCGCGTAGCCGCCCGACAGCGGCGAGCCGTCGAGCCCGGCGCCGCTCGACACGATCAGCACGGTCGAGTTCGGACGCGCCCCAGGCACGGCGGAACACACAGAGCCATCCCCACTCCCGGCCTATTTGGGTGCGGCAGCGCCAGTCTGCTGCGGCTGCCGCCGGGCAGCTCGGACACGATGTGCGAGAAGCCGGGTCCTTGAGCTCCGGCCGACCGTCACTTTGATCAACAGCGGGCAAAAGAGCATGGCTAGGTGCTCACACGCTGGGTGTAGTCATCACAGGCGCCCTGGGTGCCCGGGGCGCGCCGCCCTTTCCCAACCACTGCGGGTGACGGGTCGGGCCTGGGGTGCGAGAGGGGTGGGACGACCCATCGTCGCGCTCACGAGTATGTCGCGGCGGTCACCTCGTCGTCCCTATGGCAGCCCGTGGTTCACCCACCGACCTTTGTAGGAACTCTTCGTGTTCACTTGACTACCCGATAGCGACCTTCATAGAGTCGGCGCGATATATCGAAGCTGGACACTATGGAGGTGCAGTAGTGCGAAAATCCATTCTCGCCGTCGTTGCCGTCGGCTCATTGGCTGGCGGCAGCTTGGTGGGCGCGCCCGCTGTCGCGGCGCCCACTGAGGTGACCCTGCCAGAGAACGCGGTGGCGAGCTTCCAGCAGATGGTGCAGTCCGACCGTGACAACTACACCGGCCTGACCGTCGATGAACGACAGCACGTCCTGCGGGTCTACGTGCCCCGCACCCGAGTCGTCGCCGCCACCGGCGCCGTTACCCGCTTCGCCACCGCCAGCACCGCGCGGCCCGGCTCGGCCTTGCGGGTCGAGGTGACGCCGACGCCGTACAGCCTGCGGGACCTCGACACGACGATGGCGCAGATCGACAAGGCAGAACCGTGGGCCACCGCCACCCGGGGCCTGCGTTCGGCCTGGTTCGTCGACGCGGCAGCCGGCCGCGTGCAGGTGGGCCTGACCAAGGTGACTCCACAGCTGCGCCAGCTCGCCCGGGCGACGTTCGGCGACCGAGTGGAACTCGTGGCACGGCAACGTTTCGACACCGCCGTCCGCCGCGACCGCCTCTCCCCCGGTCCACTTCATGAGGTTGCCAGGCCCACCAGCGGCGCGCGGGTTGTCGGCGCCATGGCGGCTGCAGCCACTCCGACCCGGCTGCTGGACGTCACGCCCTACTACTCAGGAAATCGCATATATCGTACTTATACTCAGAACGGTCAGAACTGGGTGACACAGTGCACGACGGCCTTCGTCGTCGCATCCGGCAGCACCCGGCAGATGGCCACCGCTGGCCACTGTGGGCCGACCGGCTCAGTGTGGAATCAGGGCTACCTCGACACGAGCACGAACACCCTCTACCGGACCGGCACGATGGGAACGGTTGGGCGCGTGGAGTGGGGTAACAACCGGATGGACGCCGAGGTTATCGGCGGCGGCTCCTACTGGGCGGGCGCTGTCTATACTGGCCCGTACAACTCCAGCTACGCCTACGGGGTGGCCGGCAGCACCTCGCTGGCGGTCGGCCAGAGCGTGTGCTCGGACGGATCGTTCACTGGGGAGAACTGCGGCGTACGCGTGTCCGCGATCAATGCCTGCCTCGACCTCAACGACAACGGCACCATCGTGCACGTCTGCAACCAGGCGATGGCCGATGCCACCGGCCCGAACTACCTGATCGTGCAACACGGGGACAGCGGAGGGCCCGTGTACAAACTGGCGAGCAACCCCAACTACACGCTCGCCGCAGGCATCATCAGCGGCGGAAGCTCCGACGGAGCGCACATGAACTTCACCCAATTCACCAACTTCACCAGCGCCTTCGGTGTCACCATCGTGAGCGGATCGCCCGCCTGACAGAGCACGAACTCGGTTCGGCCTGCCCGGAAACCCAGGCAGGCCGAACCGCCGCTCAACGTGTCGGAGCGTGAATGAGGCGACGTGATCCGACTGGCTCCGGGAGGCGCACCAAGGCCGCGGCCGAAATTTTCCCCGCTCGGCATTCGACACGCCGGCCCAGCACGCTCACCGTGATGTTGGTAGTCGTAGTTCCGAGGTTGACGCCGGCCAATTCATAGCACCGGACGTCCGCCACGTCGATGAGGAACTGCTGATCCGTCGGCCGGATGGGGTCAGCCGTCCAAGGCAGGCCGACGAGCTGCGCGGCCTCCGCGGCCGACAATGTCGGCAGCGGACCCAGCGTCTCGGTTTCGCGTGGCACGGCAGGGGCGGAACGCCCACAGCCCGCGCAGGCGAGGACAACCACCAAGGCCTGCGCGACCGCGAAGCGCCTCATACGGAACTCCCTCCTCCTAGGAACCGGGTCGCCTTTCCACACGCTACGACGTCGTCTCGCCTCCCCAGGTTCCCGTCAGCCTGTACCGTGCCAAAACTCGTCGCACAGGGTGTGAGCTGCTGTTTCGCGACAATGACGCAGGATGGCAGGCGTGTTGGTTCGGCTGCTGTACCTGAGTGCGGTGCGGATGTTCGGCTGGTTGCCGCTGGCCACGTACAGCGAGTCCGCGCTGGTCGCAGAGTTGCTGGTGCTGCGCCATGAGGTGGCGGTGCTACGCCGTCAGGTCGGTCGGCCGCGCCTGTCGTGGCCGGAGCGGGCGGTGTTGTCCGCGCTGGTCCGGGCACTGCCGCGGGAACTCTGGAGGCATCGGATCGTTACCCCAGCCACCCTGCTGGCCTGGCACCACCGGCTGGTCCGCCGGCACTGGACCTACCCGAACCGGCCCGGACGACCACCGATCAGCGACGACCTCCGGGACCTGATCCTGCGCTTGGCCAGGGAGAATCCCGGCTGGGGGCACCGGCGCATCCAAGGCGAACTCGTCGGGCTCGGCCATCGGGTCGGCGCTGGCACCATCCGTCGCATCCTCGTCAACTCGAAGCGCGGTCCTGCCCCACGCGAGATCGACACCAATTGGAGGACGTTCCTGCGCGCGCAGGCGTCCGGCCTGCTGGCGACCGACTACTTCCACATCGACACCGTCACGCTGCGGCGGTTGTATGTGCTGTTCGTCATGGAGATCACGACCCGACGGGTGCACATCCTCGGCGTCACCGCCCACCCGACCGCCGCCTGGACTACCCAGCAGGCCCGCGACCTGGTGCTGGGACCTCGGTGACCGAATGGCCCTGTTCCGGTTCCTGATCCGCGACCGCGACGCCAAGTTCACCGCGTCGTTCGACACGGTGTTCGCCGCCGAAGGCATCGACGTAGTGAAGACTCCGCCGCGCACGCCCCGGGCGAACGCGTTCGCGGAACGCTTCGTGCGCAGTGTCCGGGCCGAGTGCACCGACCGGGTATTGATCTACAACGAACATCACGCCCGTACCGGTTACGCGACTATGAGGACCACTTCGACCGGCACCGGCCGCACCAGAGCCTGGATCAGCATCCACCCGACTACGACCCCGGTGTGGTCGTCGCGGTCGACAAGCCGATCCGGCAGCGCCGCGTCCTGGGCGGCGTGATCAACGAGTATCACCGGGCAGCTTGAGCTACTCGCAAATTCGCAGCTCACAAGCCTGAAACAGAGTTTTGGCACCGTACAGGGCAAAGCTCGGGGCGCAACTTCATCCGAATATTGTCCCTGGGCGGCAGCTACCAGGACGTCCCGGTCCTCCTTGGGCACTGCTGCGGCCACGCGGCGCGCCTTGGCTGCCACCGCTTGGACGTCGCGCCACCGACGCGGCAACGCGACCTCAAGCTTGGTGCGAGCCATCTGCTGGGCGGTGTCGACGAACTAGGCCATTTGGTCAGGGTACGGAGACATGGAACAGGCTGCACTCGCCCAACAGGCCGGACCCTCGTTCTCGAACGCTTGAGTATCATCTCGTGGTGCAAGCGCTGGTCGCACGCTGTGGAACGGCACATTGGGGCGGCTGACCCGACGTGACGTGTGGCTTTGCCCGCGAGATCCGCTGGCTCGCGGTTGGACTCCCGCTGGTACCGAAGGTTCCTGTGGGGTCCCGTCAGGAGGGTTCGTTGAGCTTGGCCAAGAGCCCTTGGCTCGCGATGGCTCTCAATGCATCAGTAGACGGGAAGACCCTGTGGTGCCGTCTTTCGGCTTCGATTTCACGCCTCATAGTAGAGAGGCTCCGTGAGGTCTTCGTTGCGCGAAGTGCTGCCGCGCTCAGTATCTGAACCTGGGACGCGTCAACCTTACTCTGCAACGTCGCCTGGTAAAGGCGGCACAGGGTTACGATGGGAGCGAGCTGTGCTGTGGCCCACAAAACCCCGCCGGCCAACTTCCCTGAATGAAACGAGATCCAGACCAACGCCGCCACCATGGGCAAAGCGAGGGCGGTGATAGTGGTATCGCTCGCCAGTCCGCGAGCCCACCACACAAGCAGCAAGAGAACAGGAGCACTGGCAGCCGTGACATATCGCCAAATGCGTGTAGTCCTGATGACGGCTCCGCGTTCCTGCTCAGCCATCGCCAATAGGTCGGCGGCCTCCGACTCGGTCAGATGGAGATGGCGTGCGACAGCGCCCACTACATCGGATACCGCGGCTTTAGCGAACAGGCTCTGGGCACGTCGAGTGGTGTTCAGGGGCAGAACGAGCAGTGCGACTGACAGTCCCGCGGCCGCAAGGAGGGAAGCGACGAGCAGCATCAAGCTCTACCTGACAAAGTCTCGGGACAGAGGTGGGGGCCCTGCAGAACCCCCACCTCGTGGTCCAACGCGTTTAGGCTACGTCAAAGGTTACGTCAGCCGTAGACTACGTGGTCGATCTGGCCCGTCCAGGTGTCGTAGCCGTCGAGGTTCAGCCCCTCGTACTGCTGAGAGTTCCAGTAGAAGCAGGTCTTTGTGCTCTTCCCGAAGCCCATCGTGTACCACGCGGTGTCGGGGCTGTTGAAGTAGCCGCTGACGCCGACCCGAGCACCCCCGCCGTTGTCGGTGGAGGCGTAGTGGCTCATGTCGTCGCCGTCAGGGTAGCTGGTCATGTGGAAGGTGACGCCGTTGGTGGGGTCACCGGTAGAGCAACGCTTCGTGGAGTAGTGCGACCAAACCGCATCGTAGACCGTCCCGGACATGTCCTGCCTGTCGGCAACGGCCGGCGTCACAGCGGCCAGGGCGCCGGCGAGACCGAGGGCGACTCCCGTCACGGCTACCGTCTTTTTGATTCTCAATGGATCCTCTTTTCTGAAAAATGCTCCTACTGTTCGCCTAGGCCCACTAAGGCAAACAAACATCCCTAGCCAAAGTCAATACCGCCGGCGGGAAAGATGCTGCCATCTGATCAGTTCCGAATAGCGGCGATGACATCAAGACGCGTGGCCCTTAGGGCCGGAACGATTCCAACCATCAGACCAATGGATACAGCCACGGCGAAGCCCACCAACGAGGGTTGGACGATACTGGTCGACGCCAGATCGGCTCCTTGGATTGAGGGAGCAAAGTCCAACACAAGCCGCGCCAGAACGGCCCCGCTGAAGCCAGCAAGGACTGTCACAGCAACGGTCTCGAGCAGAACTAGCCTAAAGACATCACCACGGCTCGCACCGAGGGAACGATGGATGCCTATCTCTTGGGTTCTATGTCGCACCGACGACAAACCCATATTGAGCAGTCCGAAGGCGCCGGCCATCAGGCAGATGGCGGCAACGATTGCGCCAAGCGATCGAATCAGCTGCAGCAGATCGTGCGCCGGGGCAGCACCAGCTCGGTGCGATACCGACGCGCGATGATGCTGCTGGCCTCGGCCGGCGGGAACCGCGTCCCGGTGATCGCACAGCTCGTGCAGGCCGACGGGGACACGTATGCCAGCCGTCCCGCGCTCCGGCCGATGGCGTACATGTGGAGCACACCCGTCGGCCCCAGACGGGGCATTTCCATGACTGCTCGGCCGTGGTCGCGGCTCTGCCGGCTCGCCGGTCTTGACTTTCCTGGTCCGTAAGTCGTAGCTTTCCGTTCGTGGCTAATTACCAAGCTGGTGATGGCTGGGGCGCTCTCGGAGATCCCACCAGACGCGCCATCGTCGCGTGCTTGGCCGAGCGACCGCGGGCCGTCGGCGAACTCGCCGACGAGCTGCCGATCAGCCGGCCTGCGGTGTCCCAGCATCTGAAGGTGCTCAAGGACGCCGGACTGGTCACCGCCCGCGCCGCCGGCACCCGCCGGGTTTACCGACTCAATCCGGCAGGCGTGGCCGCGCTGCGCGATCAACTTGAGACGTTCTGGAACCGAGCGCTGGACGGCTATCAGGACGTCGCCGAGCAATCACCCGAGGAGACGTCATGACGGAAACAACAGCCGCAGTCGTCCGCAAGCAGATCGTCGTCCAAGCACCGATCGAGCATGCCTTCACTGTGTTCACCGAACGGTTCGGCGACTTCAAGCCGCCGGAGCACAACCTGCTCGGCGCGCCGATCGCCGAAACCGTGTTCGAGCCGAAGGTCGGCGGGCACATCTACGACCGCGCCGCCGACGGCAGCGAGTGCCGCTGGGCGCGGGTGCTCGCGTACGAGCCACCTGGCCGGGTCGTGTTCAGCTGGGACATCAGCCCGCAGTGGCAGGTGGAGACGGAGCCGGACAACACCAGCGAGGTCGAAGTCCGGTTCGTTGCCGAGACCCCGCAGCGCACCCGGGTGGAGCTGGAGCACCGCCACATCGACCGGCACGGCCCCGGCTGGCAGGCCGTCAGCGACGGCGTCGCCCACGACGAAGGATGGCCGCTGTACCTCGCCCGCTACGCCGCGCTGTTCACCGAGGGCAGCCGTTAGCAGCAGCACCCACTGTCACACCCGGTCAGATCCCGGCGCGACCTCTCACCCCGACAGCGACCCAGCCCACGGCCGCGCCGACCCGCGACCCGTCCGGGTGCGCATCACTACCCTGGAATAACAGCCACAGCAGAAGGTGGGGCATGAGGGGGTTCCGGCACCGCCGGAACCCCCTCAGCACGGCGGTGAGGCCTGCCGCTCCGACTCAGAAGGCGTCGGCGAGCTGCCCGCGCAGCTTCGTCAGCGCCCGGGCCAGCAGCCGGGACACGTGCATCTGCGAGACGCCGATCTGCTCGGCGATCTGCGACTGGGTCAGGTTGCCGTAGAAGCGCAGCGTGAGGATCTTCTGCTCGCGCTCGTCGAGGGTGGCGAGCGCCGGGCCCAGCGCGACGCGCAGCTCGGCCAGCTCGAACTCGCCGTCCTCGCCGCCGAGCATGTCGCCCAGCTCGGTGGCCCGGTCGCCGTCGCCGGTCGGGGTGGACAGCGACACGGCGTTGTAGGCGCGGGCGCCCTCCAGGCCCTCCAGGACCTCTTCCTCGGTCACCTTGAGGTGGGCGGCGATGTCGGCGACGGTCGGCGAGCGGCCGAGGGTCTGCAGCAGGCAGCT
>NZ_JBHSBP010000027.1:0-47794 GCF_042650725.1 Micromonospora sp. GCM10011541 | reverse complement strand
CAGCAGGCCGCCCACCTCGTCGCCCAGCACTGGAACAGCTGACCTGACCAAGCAACACGCAACGAGCCGCTGGCCGGCACCCCGACGAGGGTGCCGGCCAGCGGCGTCTGCACTTCCCGAGATCTTGGAGAGTTGGCGTCAGCAGCGAACGGAAACTGTCCAAGATCGCAGGCGGTGGGGCGTACCAGAGAAAGACAGTGACGGGCGGGCGGCGGCCGACCACGACGGGGCTGGGGGTGACCGTCCCCGGCGCAGGGATCAAGCCTGACCGCCCGGAGCCGGGGACGGTCGCCCCCAGCCCCCAGCCCCCAGGCGCAACCAGGTCGGAAGCGGGACCCCGAAAGCCAGAAGCGCGAGCGCAACCACCGACAAGACCGCGAGCCACCGGGGCCCGACGAGGCCGGGTCCCACCCGATGACGTTGACGTCATCAGCTTCGTAGCGTGCCGGCAACAACCGCCAGGGCCCGTACCCGGGGAAAAGGCCGGAAAGGCCGACCGCCGCACCCCGGACAGGGCACGGCGGTCGGTGTCGGCGCTGGTGGACGGCCGGGCTCAGGTGCCCGGGGTGTCGCCGCGCTTGGCGGTCGCCGCGAGGTAGTCGCGGTTGAGCCGGCCGATCGTGTTCAGCGGGATGCCCTTCGGGCAGACCACGGTGCACTCACCGGCGTTGGTGCAGCCGCCGAAGCCGGCCTCGTCGTGCGCGTCGACCATGCCGATCACCCGGGTGTACCGCTCCGGCTGGCCCTGCGGCAGCAGCGAGAGCTGGGTGACCTTGGCGGCCGTGAAGAGCATGCCGGAGCCGTTCGGGCAGGCCGCCACGCAGGCGCCGCAGCCGATGCAGGCGGCCGACTCGAAGGCGGCGTCCGCGTTGGCCTTGGCCACCGGCGTGGAGTGCGCCTCGGGGGCGCTGCCGGTCGGCGCGGTGATGTACCCACCGGCCGCGATGATCTTGTCGAAGGCGTTCCGGTTGACCACCAGGTCCTTGATGACCGGGAAGGCCCGGGCCCGCCACGGCTCGATGTCGATCGTCTCGCCGTCGGAGAACTGCCGCATGTGCAGCTGGCAGGCGGTGGTGCCGCGCTGCGGCCCGTGCGCGTCGCCGTTGATCATCAGGCCGCACATGCCGCAGATGCCCTCGCGGCAGTCGTGGTCGAAGGCCACCGGCTCCTCGCCGGCGAGGATCAGCCGCTCGTTGAGCACGTCGAGCATCTCCAGGAACGACATGTCCGGGGAGACGTCGTCGACCTGGTAGGTCACCATCCGACCCTTGTCCTCAGGGCCCTTCTGGCGCCAGATGCGCAGGGTCAGGTTCACTTGTAGCTCCGCTGCGTGGGGTGGACGTATTCGAACTTCAGGTCTTCCTTGTGCAGCACGGACGGCTCGCCGGTGCCGGTGTACTCCCAGGCCGCCACGTACGCGAAGTGCTCGTCGTCGCGCTGCGCCTCACCGTCCGGGGTCTGGTGCTCGGCCCGGAAGTGGCCGCCGCAGGACTCCTCGCGGTGCAGGGCGTCGATGCACATCAGCTCGGCCAGCTCGAAGAAGTCGGCCACCCGGCCGGCCTTCTCCAGCGACTGGTTGAGCCCTTCGCCGTCGCCCGGGACGCGGACCCGCTGCCAGAACTGCTCGCGCAGCGCGCGGATCTCGTCGATCGCCTTGCGCAGACCGGCCTCGCTGCGCTCCATGCCGCAGTGCTCCCACATGATCTGGCCCAGCTCCCGGTGGAACGAGTCCACCGTCCGGTCGCCGTCGACGGCCAGCAGCCGCTGGATCCGGTCCTCGACGTCGGCGCGCGCCTCGACCACCGCCGGGTGGCTGGCCTCGACCTTGTCGAACGGGCCGGAGGCCAGGTAGTTGGCGATGGTGCTGGGCAGCACGAAGTAGCCATCGGCCAGGCCCTGCATCAGCGCCGAGGCGCCGAGCCGGTTCGCGCCGTGGTCGGAGAAGTTCGCCTCGCCGATCACGAACAGGCCCGGGATGGTCGACTGGAGGTCGTAGTCGACCCAGAGGCCGCCCATCGTGTAGTGCACGGCGGGGTAGATCCGCATCGGGACCTCGTACGGGTCCTCGCCGGTGATCCGCTCGTACATCTCGAAGAGGTTGCCGTACTTGGCCTCGATCGCCTTGCGGCCGAGCCGGTTGATCGCGTCCGCGAAGTCGAGGTAGACGCCGAGCTTCGTCGGGCCGACGCCCCGGCCCTCGTCGCAGACGTTCTTCGCGGCGCGGGAGGCGATGTCCCGGGGGACCAGGTTGCCGAAGGAGGGGTAGATCCGCTCCAGGTAGTAGTCCCGCTCGTCCTCGGGGATGTCCCGCGGCGCGCGGTCGTCGCCCTTGGCCTTCGGCACCCAGACCCGGCCGTCGTTGCGCAGCGACTCGCTCATCAGGGTCAGCTTCGACTGGTGGTCGCCGGAGACCGGGATGCAGGTCGGGTGGATCTGCGTGTAGCAGGGGTTCGCGAAGTACGCGCCCTTGCGGTGCGCCCGCCAGGTGGCGGTGACGTTGCAGCCCTTGGCGTTGGTGGAGAGGTAGAAGACGTTGCCGTAGCCGCCGGAGGCGAGCACGACCGCGTCGGCCATCTCGGTGGTGATCTCGCCGGTGACCAGGTCCCGGACCACGATGCCCCGGGCCTTGCCGTCCACGATGATCAGCTCCAGCATCTCGTGCCGGGCGTTCATCTCCACGTTGCCGAGGCCGATCTGCCGCTCCAGCGCCTGGTACGCGCCGAGCAGCAGCTGCTGGCCCGTCTGGCCCCGAGCGTAGAAGGTGCGCTGCACCTGCGCCCCACCGAACGAGCGGGTGTCGAGCAGGCCGCCGTACTCGCGAGCGAACGGCACGCCCTGCGCGACGCACTGGTCGATGATGTTGACCGAGACCTCGGCCAGCCGGTGCACGTTCGACTCGCGGGAGCGGAAGTCGCCGCCCTTGACGGTGTCGTAGAAGAGCCGGTGCACCGAGTCGCCGTCGTTGCGGTAGTTCTTGGCGGCGTTGATGCCGCCCTGCGCGGCGATCGAGTGGGCCCGGCGCGGGCTGTCCTGGTAGCAGTAGGACTTCACCCGGTAGCCCTGCTCGGCCAAGGTGGCCGCGGCGGAGCCGCCGGCCAGGCCGGTGCCCACCACGATCACCGTCATCTTGCGGCGGTTGGCCGGGTTGACCAGCTTCGCCTCGAAGCGGCGGCGGTCCCAGCGGGTCTCGATCGGGCCCTCGGGAGCCTTGGTGTCGGCGATCGGGTCGCCCTCGATGAAGAGATCCATGGTCAGGACACCAATCCGGTGAGTACGGCGAACGGGACCACCAGGTAGCCGGCGCAGAGCGCGACGGCCAGGACCAGCGCGCCGGTACGGGCGCGGCGCTCGCCCTTCGGCGTCTGCTGGCCGAGGCTGCGGAACGCGCTGAAGGCGCCGTGGCGCAGGTGGAAGCCCACCGTGACGACGGCGAGGGTGTAGAAGAGCGTGACGTACCAGCGCTCCGGCGCGAAGTCGGCGACCACATTGCCGTAGGGGTTGCTGGCGTCGCCCTGCGGGTTCAGGTGACCGGTGGTCAGGTCCAGGATGTGGTAGATCACGAAGAGCAGGATGATCACCCCACCCCAGCGCATGGTCCGGGCCGCGTAGCTGCCCTGCACCTTCTTGCGGTGCGCGTACTTGACCGGGCGGGCGGCGCGGGCGCGGCGGGCCAGCACGGTGGCGGCCACGATGTGGGCCACCACGGCGACGGTGAGCACGGTGCGCTGGATCCACAGGTACCAGGTGTGGGGCAGCAGCGGCGTGCCGATGTCGCGCAGCCAGTGCGCGTAGTGGTCGAACGAGGTCTCCCCCGTGAACACCTTCAGGTTGCCGAGCATGTGCGCGACGAGGAACAGCACCAGGAGAAGGCCCGTCACCGCCATGACGGCCTTCAGGCCGACGTTCGAGCGGATGGGCGACCGAGTTTTCGTGATTACCACACGACCGACGCTAGGAGCAGTTTGATCAGTCGTCCAATGCATCGACCTCGCAGTCTTGATAGCCGTAGGCTATGCAGATGCAGCTCCATCAGCTCCGGTACTTCGTGGCGGTCGCAGAAGTACGACATTTCACCCAAGCTGCCGACCTGGTCGGCATAACCCAGCCCTCGTTGAGTAAGCAAATTCACGCCCTTGAGGCCGGCCTCGGGGCCCCGCTCCTCGAACGGGTAAGGGGCAACATCGCCCTCACCACGGCCGGCGAGGTGCTGCTCCCGTTGGCCAAGCGGATCCTCGCCGACGTCGACACCGCCACCCGGGAGGTGCAGGAACTGGTCGGGCTGCGCCGGGGCCGGGTCCGCCTCGGCGCCACCCCCAGCCTGGCCACCTCCCTGGCGCCGCCGGTGCTGCGCCGGTTCCGCGACGCGCACCCCGCCGTCGACCTCGGGGTGGAGGAGGGCGGCTCGCAGGACCTGGTCCGCGACCTGCTCCGCGGTGACCTCGACCTGGCGCTGATCATCATGCCGTCGGCCGGCACCGACCCGGGCCTGCGCGCCGACCCGATCCTGCGGGAGAGCCTGGTGGTCGCCTCGGTGGACCCGCTGCCGGCCACCTCGGCCACCGGCGAGCTGCGCATCACCGACCTGCGCGATCAGCCGCTGGTGATGTTCCGGGAGGGCTACGACCTGCGCGACGCCACCCTCCACGCCTGCCGGGACGCCGGGTTCGAACCGACCCTCTCGGTCGACGGCGGGGAGATGGACGCCGTGCTCAGCTTCGTCGAGGCCGGGCTCGGCGTCGCCCTGGTGCCCGGCATCGTGGTCGCCCGCCGCCCCGGCATCCGGGTCACCCGGCTCGCCCCGCCCGGCGTACGCCGGACCATCGGGGTGGCCCGCCGGCGCGACGTCGTGCCCACCCACGCCGGCCGCGAACTCCGCCGCATCCTGCTCGAGTACGTCCACGACGCCACCGCCACCGACCAGCTCCCGCCGGGCGTCGAGCCGCTGTCGTGACGGGGCGGCTCAGCGGGCCTCGGCGTCGTCCATCGCCCGGTAGATCCGCTGCTCCGAGACCGGGTACGGGGTGCCGAGGGCCTGGGCGAAGACGTTCACCCGCAGCTCCTCGATCATCCAGCGGATCTGCCGCACCGCCGCCGAGTTTCGGCGGGCCGGCGGCAGTGCGGCGAGCATGTCCTGGTACTCCTTCTGCACCACCGCGATCCGGTCCTGCTGCTGCTTGTCCCGCTGCGGGTTGCCGGGCAACCGGTCCAGCCGGCGCTCGATCGCGGTCAGGTAGCGCAGCAGGTCGGGCAGCCGGGCGTACCCGGCCTCGGTGACGAAACCGGAGTGCACCAGGCCGGAGAGCTGGTTGCGGATGTCGGCGAGGGCGGCCACCACGGCCAGGTTCCGGGTCGCGCCGAGCCGCTGCTCCACCGCGTACGCGGCGGCGAGCACCCGGCGGACCCGGTCCATCACGTCGACGACCGTGTCCACGAGGTCGGCGCGGACCTTGTCGCGCAGCGCCGCGAAGCCCTCGGCGTCCCAGGCCGGGCCGCCCGCGTCGGCGATCAGCTTGTCGATCGCCGCGCCGGCCGCGTCCTCGATGAGCTGCTGCACCCCGCCGTGCGGGTTGCGGCTCAGCGCCAGCTTCGCCTCGTTGGACAGCCGCCCCTGGAGGAACTTCGCCGGCGACGGCACGGTCAGCCGCAGCAGCCGCCGGGTCCCCGCCCAGTGCGCGGCGGCCTGCTCCGCCTCCGAGTCGAAGACCTTCACCCCGACCGTGGTGCCCTCGTCCACCAGGGCCGGGTACGCGGTCACCGCGTACCCGGCGCGGACCTGCTCGATGGTGCGGGGCAGGGTGCCGATGCTCCACTGGGTCAGGCCGCTCCGGGCCACGTCCGGCGCGGCGGCGGCGACGACCTGGCGTACCTCCTGGCGGAGCCGGCGTTGCAGGGTCGGCAGGTCCTTGCCCTCGGCGACCGGCTGGTCGTCCTCGCCGAGCACCCGGAAGGTCACCCGCAGGTGCGGCGGCAGCTTCGCCACGTCCCAGGCGTCCCGGGGAACGGTGACCCCGGTCATCCGGCGCAGCTGCCGGGTGAGCGCGTCGAGCAGCGGCTCCTCGCCGGCCGGCATCGCGGCCAGCGCCGCCCGGGCGTAGTCGGGCACCGGGACGAAGTTGCGCCGGATCGCCTTCGGCAGCGACCGGATCAGCGCGACCACCAGCTCCTCGCGCAGCCCCGGCACCTGCCAGTCGAAGCTCTCCGCCGGCACCTGGTTGAGCATCGGCAGCGGGATGTCGACGGTCACCCCGTCGGTGGGGGTGCCCGGCTCGAAGCGGTAGGTCAGCGGCAGCGCCACCCCGTCGGCCCGCCACTCGTCCGGGTAGTCGGCCTCGTCCACCCCGCCGCGGCCGGCGTTGACCAGCAGCTCGCGGGTGAAGGTGAGCAGGTCGGGCCGCTCCCGGCGGGTCTTCTTCCACCAGGAGTCGAAGTGCCGGCCGGAGACCACGTCGGCGGGGATCCGCTCGTCGTAGAAGCCGAAGATCGTCTCGTCGTCGACCAGGATGTCCCGCCGCCGGGCCCGGCTCTCCAGCTCCTCGATCTCGGTCAGCAGCTTCTGGTTGTCCCGCCAGAACTGGTGGTGGGTCTGCCAGTCGCCCTCCACCAGGGCGTGCCGGATGAACAGCTCCCGGGACAGCGCCGGGTCGATCCGGCCGAAGTTGACCTTGCGGGAGGTGACCAGCGGGATGCCGTACAGGGTGACCTTCTCGTAGGCCATCACCGCGGCCTGCTTCTTCTCCCAGTGCGGCTCGCTGTAGCTGCGCTTGACCAGGTGCTGGGCCAGCGGTTCGACCCACTCCGGCTCGATCCGGCCGTTCACCCGGCCCCAGAGCCGGGAGGTCTCCACCAGCTCGGCGGCCATCACCCAGCGCGGCGGCTTCCTGAACAGCGCCGAGCCGGGGAAGAGCGCGAATTTCGCCCCCCGCGCCCCCAGGTACTCGTGCTTCTGGGCGTCCTTGAGCCCGACGTGGGAGAGCAGGCCGGGCAGCAGCGACTGGTGCACCTTCGGGGTGTCGATCTCCTCCGGCAGGTCCGCGGCGGGGCCGCGCCGGCCGTCGCCGTCGCGCGCCGGTCGCCCTCCTTCCGGGGTACGCAGCACCTGGCGCAACTGGCTGACGATGTCCTGCCACTCGCGGACCCGCAGGTAGTTCAGGTATTCCGCCTTGCACATCCGGCGGAACGCGCTGGACGACAGCGCCCGCTGCTGCTCGCGCAGGTACCGCCAGAGGTTGAGGAAGGCGACGAAGTCCGACTCGGAGTCGGCGAACCGGGCGTGCGCCTGGTCGGCCTGGGCCTGCTTCTCCGCCGGCCGCTCGCGCGGGTCCTGGATGGACAGCGCGGCGGCGATCACCACCACCTCGGTCGCGCAGCCGTTGCGCTCGCCCTCCAGGACCATCCGGGCCAGCCGCGGGTCGACCGGGAGCTGGGCCAGCCGCCGGCCCAGCGGGGTGAGCCGCTTCGCCGGATCCGCCTCGGTCGGGTCGAGCGCGCCCAGCTCGTGCAGCAGGTTCACGCCGTCGGCGACGTTGCGCCGGTCCGGCGGGTCGATGAACGGGAACGCGGCGATGTCGCCCAGCCCGATCGAGGTCATCTGGAGGATGACCGAGGCCAGGTTGGTCCGCAGGATCTCCGGGTCGGTGAACTCCGGCCGGGATTCGAAGTCCTGCTCGTCGTAGAGCCGGATGCAGATGCCGTCGGAGGTACGACCGCAGCGCCCCTTGCGCTGGTTGGCCGAGGCCTGCGAGACCGGCTCGATCGGCAGCCGCTGCACCTTGAGTCGGCTGGAGTAGCGGGAGATCCGCGCCGTGCCCGGGTCCACCACGTACTTGATGCCGGGGACGGTCAGCGAGGTCTCCGCCACGTTGGTGGCGAGCACCACCCTGCGTCCGGCGTGCGGGGCGAAGACCCGGTGCTGTTCGGCGGAGGAGAGGCGGGCGTACAGCGGCAGGATCTCGGTGCCCAGCAGCGACCGCTTCTTCTGCACCAGCTTGCCCAGCGCGTCGGCGGTGTCCCGGATCTCCCGTTCGCCGCTGAGGAAGACCAGGATGTCGCCGGGACCCTCGGCGGCCAGCTCCTCGACCGCGTCGCCGATCGCCTGGATCTGGTCGCGGACGTTCTCCTCGTCGGCGTCCTCCTCCTCGGCCTCGGTCACCTCGACCAGCGGCCGGTACCGCACCTCCACCGGGTAGGTACGCCCGGAGACCTCGACGATCGGCGCCGGCTGCCCCTCGGCGTCGGCGAAGTGCCGGGCGAAGCGGTCGGTCTCGATGGTCGCGGAGGTGATGATCACCTTGAGGTCGGGGCGGCGGGGGAGGAGCTGGCGGAGGTAACCCAGGATGAAGTCGATGTTGAGGCTGCGCTCGTGCGCCTCGTCGATGATCAGCGTGTCGTACTGGCGGAGCATCCGGTCGGTCTGCAGCTCGGCCAGGAGGATGCCGTCGGTCATCAGCTTGACCAGGCTGTTCTCGCCCACCTGGTCGGTGAAGCGGACCTTGTAGCCCACCACGTCGCCCAGCTCGGTGCCGAGCTCCTCGGCGATCCGGTCCGCGACCGTACGGGCGGCGAGCCGGCGGGGCTGGGTGTGCCCGATCAGCCCGCCGATCCCGCGCCCCAGCTCCAGGCAGATCTTGGGCAGCTGGGTGGTCTTGCCGGAGCCGGTCTCGCCGGCCACGATCACCACCTGGTGGTCCCGGATCGCGGCGGCGATGTCGTCCCGGCGCTCGCTGACCGGCAACTGCGCCGGATAGGTGATCACCGGCACGGCCGCCCGCCGGCTCGCCAGCCGCGCCTCGGCCCGCGTCACGTCGGCGCTGATCTCGGCGAGCGCAGCGTCCCGGCGCTGCGGGTCGCGCAGCCGGCGGACCCCGTCCAGCCGCCGCTGCAGCCGGCGCTGGTCGCGGAACATCAGGGCGGGGAGGCGGCGGTGCAGCTCGCGAACGGAGTCGGGCGCGGCGGGTACGGCTGGATTCTGCATGTCGTCGCCAAGAATAGGCAGCCCCGCGGCGAAGTGCCGCCGGGTTACCGCCCGCCGACCGGCGCGGGTGGCGGCGGCGCGGACCGCACCCGCGCGCGCCCTCCCCGGTCGGGGCCGGTCGCCGGGCTAGAGTGGCCGCCGACCGACATGCTCGACGGACGGGATGATCATGCGGGACACCGACCGGGCGCTGGTGCAGGCGGCCACCGCCGTCGCCAAGCTGCGCTGCCGCAGCGAGAACCACACCGTCGCCGCCGCCGCGCGCAGCGCCGACGGGCGGGTGTTCACCGGCGTGAACGTCTACCACTTCACCGGCGGACCGTGTGCCGAGGTGGTGGCGATCGGTGCCGCCGCCACCCAGGGCGTGACCGAGCTGGAGACCATCGTCGCGGTGGGGGACCGGGGCCGGGGCGTCATCCCGCCGTGCGGTCGCTGCCGGCAGGTGCTGCTCGACTACTTCCCGTCGATCAAGGTGATCGTCGGCCCGGTGGACGGGCTGCGCGCGGTCTCGGTGGCCGACCTGCTGCCCGAGACGTACGTCTGGGCCGACCAGCAGGTGGAGTTGGCGACGGTGCCCCGGACCGGGGTGTGGCCGATGCCCGTGGTGCCCGGCAGCCGCCCGGCGGCGGAGGACTGAGCCCGGGTCAGTCGCCCGACGCCGCCTCCAGCATGGACCGGGGGACCGGCACCTGCTCGAAGCGCACGTTGCCCTCCGGCACCATCCAGCTCATCACCTGGGCGACCAGCCGTCCGGCCCGGACGGCCGGGTCGTTGGCGTACAGCTCGCGGGCCATCTCGGGGTCCACCGAGAGCACGGCGAAGCCGTGCAGCCGTTCGTCGTCGGCGCCGAGGCACGGGCCGGCGGCGAGGACCGCGCCCTGCTCCACCAGCCCGGCCTGATGGGCGAGGTGCGCGTCCTGGAGGCGGTCGACCGCGTCCAGCGGCAGCTCGGGCGGGTCCGGCGGGCGGACCAGGAGGACGACGGTGTGCTGGTCGAATCGCATGCGGCCAGCCTAGGGGCGGAAAAGCCCTGATTGTCCGCCGGTTGCCGGTAGCGGCCCCATCCGGGGGGGCCTGCACCGCCCGGGCCGGCCCGACCGAGCCGGCATCGACGAATCCGAGTTAGGCCCGCCTAACCGACTCGGCTAAGGTAAGGCGATCCTAAGCTGAGAGGGCGGAACTCTGCCGTGACCACCGTCGCCACCCGACCCCAGCGGGCCGGCGTCCCGAGCCGCCGGCGGCCCGGCCGCCGAGCGGCGATCGCCGCGGCGGCAGCCCTGCTGCTGGTCCTGGCCCTGCTCGCCAGCCTCGCCCTCGGCAGCCGCCCGCTCGCCGTCGACCAGGTGTGGCAGGCGCTCACCGCTCCCGACGGCGGCGAGGCCACCACCATCGTCCGGGAGCTGCGCCTGCCGCGTACGGCGCTGGGGCTGATCGTCGGCCTCGCGCTCGCCGTCGCCGGGGTGCTCTTCCAGGCGCTCACCCGCAACCCCCTCGCCGAACCGCGGATCCTCGGCATCAGCGCCGGCGCCTCGTTCGGCGTGGTGCTCGCCATCGCGGTCTTCGGCGTCGGCAGCCTCGCCGGGTACGTCTGGTTCGGCGTCGCCGGCGCGCTCGCCGCCGGCCTGCTCGTCCTCGCCGTGGCCAGCGGCACCCGCGAGGGCGCCAGCCCGGTCACCCTCGCGCTGGTCGGCGCGGCCCTCGACGCCAGTCTCGCCGCCGGGGTGTACGCCATGCTCATCATCGACGCGCGCACCTTCGAGGAGTACCGCTTCTGGGTGGTCGGCGGGCTGACCGGCCGGGACGTCGGCGTCGCCGGACAGGTGCTGCCGTTCGTCCTGGCCGGGCTGGCGCTGGCCGCGCTGGTCGCCCGGGGCCTCGACGCGCTCGCCCTCGGCGACGACGTGGCCCGCGGCCTCGGCCACCGGATCGGCCTGGTCCGCCTCGGCGGCGGCGCCGCCGCCGTGCTGCTCACCGGCGCCGCGGTGGCCGCCGCCGGACCGATCGCCTTCGTCGGGCTCGCCGTGCCGCACCTGGCCCGGGCGCTGGTCGGCGCCGACCACCGGTGGACCCTGGCGGTCTCCGCCCTGCTCGGGCCGGCCCTGCTGCTCGGCGCCGACGTCGTCGGCCGGCTGGTCGCCCCGCCCGGTGAGGTGCCGGCCGGGATCGTCACCGCGCTGATCGGCGCCCCACTGCTGGCGTACCTGGTCCGCCGCGCGAAGGTGGTGACCGCGTGACCGCCGTCGAGTCGTCCCGCCCGACGTACGCCGGGCTGCCCGGTCGATCGCTGCTGCGGCTCGGGCCGGTCAGCGTGCAGGTCCGCCGCCGCGCGGTCCTGGTCGCTGCCGTGACGGCCGTGCTGCTCGCCGCCGCCGTCGTGCTCAGCCTCTCCCTCGGCACCCCGTACGTCGCCCCGGCCGACGTGCTCCGGTCGCTGTCGGGCGCCGGCACCCCGTACGACCTGGTGGTGCGCGACCTGCGGCTGCCGCGGATCGTGCTGGCCGCGACGGCCGGGGCGGCCTTCGGGACCGCCGGCACGCTCATCCAGAGCGTCGCCCGCAACCCGCTGGCCAGCCCGGACGTCATCGGTATCACCCAGGGCGCCGGCCTGGCCGCCACCGTCGCGATCACCACCGGTGCCGCCGCCGTGCTGGTCGCCCCGGCGGCGCTGCTCGGCGGGCTGGCCGCCGCGCTGCTGCTGCTCGCCCTCGGCACTCGGCACGGCCTGGCCGCCCAGCGGTTCGTGCTGGCCGGGGTGGCCGTCGCGTTCGCCCTGCGGGCGCTGACCGAGGTGGTCATGCTCTCCGCCGACCCGATCGACGGACTGCGGGCGCAGATCTGGCTGATCGGCACCCTGGCCGGCCGGGGCTGGTCCGAGACGGCGTGGATCGCGCTCACCCTGGCCGTCCTGCTGCCGGTGCTGGCCTGGGCCGGCTGGGCGCTGAACGGCACCGCGCTGGACGACGACACCGCCCGGGGGATCGGGCTGCGCCCGGTGGCCCGCCGGGTGGGCCTGGCCGTCACCGGCGTCGTGCTGGCCGCCACCGTCACCGCCCA
The DNA here is from genome assembly GCF_042650725.1 of Micromonospora sp. GCM10011541. Lineage (NCBI taxonomy): Bacteria > Bacillati > Actinomycetota > Actinomycetes > Micromonosporales > Micromonosporaceae > Micromonospora > Micromonospora sp. GCM10011541. The sequence goes on along the minus strand of NZ_JBHSBP010000027.1, from coordinate 35,769 downwards.
GGTCGGCGCGGTCGACTTCGTCGCGCTGGTCGCCCCGCAGGTGGCCCGCCGCCTGGTCCGCGCCGAGCGGCCCCCACTGGTCTGCGCCGCCCTGGTCGGCGCGCTGCTGCTGGTGCTGGCCGACCTGGCCGGCCGGCGGCTCTTCGCCCCCACCCAACTGCCGGCGGGCGTGCTCACCGCCGCCATCGGTGGTCCGTACCTGATGTTCCTGCTGGTCCGACGGCGGCGGAGGTCCGCGTGAACCGCACCCCTGACACCCCTGGCCCGATGCTCTCGACCCGCGACCTGACCGTCGGCTACGACGAGCGGACCGTGCTGGACGGGCTCGACCTGGACCTGCCCACCGACGCCTTCACCGTCATCGTCGGGCCGAACGCCTGCGGCAAGTCCACCCTGCTGCGCACCATGGCCCGGCTGCTCACCCCGCGCCGCGGCACGGTGCTGCTGGACGGTACGGCGATCCGCGACCTGCCCACCCGCGAGGTGGCCCGCCGCCTCGGCGTGCTGCCGCAGAGCCCGCTGGTGCCCGAGGGGGTCACCGTGGCGGACCTGGTCGGCCGGGGCCGGCAGCCGTACCAGCGGTGGTGGCGGCAGTGGTCGGAGCAGGACTCGGCCGCCGTCGACCGGGCGATGGCCCAGGCCGACGTCGCGGGGCTCGCCGACCGGCCGGTGGACACCCTCTCCGGCGGGCAGCGGCAGCGGGTCTGGATCGCGATGACCCTCGCCCAGGACACCGAGGCGCTGCTGCTGGACGAGCCGACCACCTTCCTCGACCTGGCCCACCAGGTGGAGGTGCTGGATTTGCTGCACCGGCTGCGCGCCGAACGCGGCCGGACCGTGGTCGCCGTGCTGCACGACCTCAACCAGGCCGCCCGGTACGCCGACCACCTGATCGCCATGCGCGAGGGCAGCGTGGTCGCGGCCGGCCCGCCGCGCGAGATCCTCACCGCGGACCTGGTCCGCGACGTCTTCGGGCTCGACTGCGTGGTCGTGCCCTGCCCGGTGACCGGCGCGCCGCTCGTGGTGCCCGGCCTCACCAGCCCGTCCCTGGCGCGCCCGACCGCTCCGGCGGCACGCCCCTCCGTCGCCGACGCGGACCTGCCGCGCGTCGACTCGTACCCTTCGAAAGGAATCTGATGCGTCGTCTCGCCGCCGCCCTCACCGCGGCCGTCGCCCTCGGCGTGGGCCTGACCGCCTGCGGGGAGAGCGACCCGGTCGCCGGCACCGCCACCGGGGAGACCCGGGAGATCACCCACGCCATGGGCACCACCAAGGTCCCGGCGGACCCGAAGCGGGTCGTGGTCCTCGACACCGACAAGATCGACACGGCGCTCTCCTTGGGCGTCACGCCGGTCGGCGCCGCCACCGCCGGTGAGGCGAAGAGCTGGCCGACCTACTTCGGCGCCGAGAAGCTGGCCGGAATCAAGGAGGTCGGGGTGCTCACCGAGCCCGACCTGGAGGCGATCACCGCGCTGAAGCCGGACCTCATCCTGGGCAGCAAGTTCCGCCAGGAGAAGTTCTACGACGAGCTGAGCGCGATCGCCCCGACCGTCTTCACCGAGAAGGTCGGCATCACCTGGAAGGAGAACCTGCTCCTCGACGGCAAGGCCCTCGGCCGGGAGCAGCAGGCCAAGGACCTGCTGAGCACGTACGAGAAGCGGGCGAAGGACTTCGGCGCGAAGCTCGGCGACGCCGCGTCGCGGGAGGTCTCCATCGTGCGCTTCATCCCGGGCAACATCCGGGTGTACGGCCCGGACTCGTTCTCCGGGATCGTCGTCGGCGACACCGGCCTGGGTCGCCCGGCCCGGCAGCGGCTCGACGGCAAGGAGGACAAGCGCTTCGACCTGGTCAGCCCGGAGCGGGTCAACGAGGTCGACGGTGACGTGATCTTCGTGACCGCGTACGGCGAGAAGGCCGCCGCCGAGCAGGCCAAGGTCACCGGCGGCACCCTCTGGCAGGGTCTGTCCGCGGTGAAGGCCGGCAAGGCCCACGTGGTCTCCGACGAGGTCTGGATGACCGGCATCGGCGTCGGCGCCGCCAACAAGATCCTCGACGACCTGGAGAAGTACCTGGCCGCCGCCTGATCCCGTTCCACCGTCCGCGCCCGTCCGGCCCTGTGCCGGGCGGGCGCGTTCGCATGTCCGGGCTCGGCCCGCCGGCGTGATGGTCGGCGACGGCCGACTGTGGACCCGCCGGACGGCGGTGCGTTGACTTGTACTTAGGTTAGGGTAACCTAACTTCACCCGATCAACGCCGGACCGCCGGGGATCGCGCGTCGCCGCGACCGTCCCTTCGGGTCCGCCTCCGACCATTGAGGACCGCCATGAGTCTGCCCGGAGCAACCGTTCAGGCCCCCTCGACCGGCGCCGGCCGGGATCACCTGTTCACCGCCGGCTCGCTGGAGCGCTACCGCCGGGTGCTGGCCGACGGGATCGGCCGGGTGGCCGACCGGGTGGCCACCGTCGACCGGCCCTGCACCGGCGTCACCCCGCAGCACCTGGCCCCGCGCGTCCGGGGCATCGACCTGGACCGGCCGCTCGGCGACACCGGGGCGGCCCTCGACGAGCTCCACGACGTCTACCTGCGCGACGCGGTTTTCTTCCACCACCCCCGCTACCTGGCCCACCTGAACTGCCCGGTGGTGATCCCCGCGCTGCTCGGCGAGGCGGTGCTCAGCGCGGTGAACTCCTCGATGGACACCTGGGACCAGAGCGCCGGCGCCACCCTCATCGAACGCCGGCTGATCGACTGGACGGCCGACCGGATCGGGCTCGGGCCCGCCGCCGACGGGGTGTTCACCAGCGGCGGCACCCAGTCGAACCTGCAGGCGCTGCTGCTGGCCCGGGAGGAGGCCTGGGCGCGGGCCGGCGCCCGGCCGTCCCGCCCCGAACTGCTGTCCCGGCTGCGGCTGATCACCTCGGCGGCCGGCCACTTCAGCGTGCAGAAGGCGGCGAAGCTGCTCGGCCTCGACGCCGACGCGGTGCTCACCGTGGGCACCGACACCGACCGGCGGATGCGCGCCGACGAGCTGGCCCGGGAGATCGACCGCTGCCGGCGGGACGGGCTGCGGGTGATGGCCGTGGTGGCCACCGCCGGCACCACCGACTTCGGCACCATCGACCCGCTGCCGCGGATCGCCGACATCTGCGCCGCCGCCGGCGTGTGGCTGCACGTCGACGCCGCGTACGGCTGTGGGCTGCTGGTCTCGCCGACCCGGCGGCACCTGCTGGACGGCATCGAGCGGGCGGACTCGGTGACCGTCGACTACCACAAGTCGTTCTTCCAGCCGGTCAGCTCCAGTGCGGTGCTGGTCCGCGACCGCCGGGTGCTGCGGCACGTCACCTGGCACGCCGACTACCTCAACCCGGCCCGGGCGGTCGAGCAGCACATCCCCAACCAGGTCGACAAGAGCATCCAGACCACCCGCCGCTTCGACGCGCTGAAGCTCTGGCTGACCCTGCGCGTGATGGGGCCGGACGCCGTCGGCGCGCTCTTCGACGAGGTCATCGACCGGGCCGCGGACGCCTGGCGGCTGCTCACCGGAGACCCCCGCTTCGAGGTGGTGACCCGGTCGCCGTTGTGCACCGTGGTGTTCCGCTGGCGGCCCGCCGGCGTCGCGCCGCACCTGGTCGACGACGCCAACCTGTACGCCCGCGAGGCGTTGGCGGCCTCCGGCGCGGCCCTCGTCGCGGGCACCCGGGTCGACGGCGCGCACCACCTGAAGCTCACCCTGCTCAATCCGGAGACCACGGTGGCCGACCTCGCCCACGTCCTCGACCTGATCGCCGGACACGCCGGTGGGTACGTGCGCAGCCGCACGGCGGGCGACCTGTCCTGCCCCGTGGGCTGAGCGGGAGGACACATGTCGACCCACGACTTCATCGCCGTCGGGCTGGGCCCGTACAACCTCGGGCTGGCCTGTCTGACCGCACCGATCCGCGACCTCGACGGTCTCTTCCTCGAGGCGCGCGACAACTTCGACTGGCACCCGGGCATGCTGCTGGAGTCCACCCGCCTGCAGACCCCGTTCCTCGCCGACCTGGTCACCCTCGCCGACCCCACCTCGCCCTACTCGTTCCTCAACTACCTGAAGGAGTCCGGCCGGCTCTACCCGTTCTACATCCGGGAGAGCTTCTTCCCGCTGCGCAGCGAGTACAACGACTACTGCCGGTGGGCCGCGGCGAAGCTGCCGAGCGTCCGCTTCGGCCACGAGGTGACCGCCGTGGAGTACGACCCGGCCGACGAGCGGTACGTCGTGCACTGCGCCGCGGCGGGCGGGCGGGTGACCCACCGGGCCCGGCACCTGGTGCTCGGCACCGGCACCCCGCCGTACCTGCCGCCGCCCTGCCGGGGGCTGGGCGGCGACGCGATCCACAACGCGCGGTACCGGGAGCACCGCGCCGCGTTGCGCGCCAAGCGGAGCGTCACCGTGGTGGGCAGCGGGCAGAGCGCCGCCGAGATCTACCACGACCTGCTCGCCGACATCGACACCTACGGCTACCAGCTCAACTGGGTCACCCGCTCGCCGCGGTTCTTCCCGCTGGAGTACACCAAGCTCACCCTGGAGCTGACCTCACCGGACTACGTGGACTACTTCCACGCCCTGCCGGAGGCCACCCGCTACCGGCTGGAGGCGGAGCAGAAGGGGCTGTTCAAGGGGATCGACGCCGACCTGATCAACGGCATCTTCGACCTGCTGTACGCCAGGAGCGTCGCCGCTCCGCTGCCGACCCGGCTGATGACCAACACGGAGCTGACCGCCGCCGGGTACCACGCGGCGGACGGGACGTACACCCTGGGGCTGCGCAACGTCGAGCAGGGCCGGGACTTCGCCCTCACCACCGAGGGGCTGGTGCTGGCCACCGGCTACCGGTACCGGGTGCCCGGCTTCCTCGAGCCGATCCGGGACCGGATCCGCTGGGACGACCACGGACGGTTCGAGGTCGCCCGCAACTACAGCATCGACCACACCGGCCGGGGGATCTTCCTGCAGAACGCGGCCACCCACGCCCACAGCGTCACCTCGCCGGACCTGGGCATGGGCGCGTACCGCAACTCGTGGATCATCCGGGAGCTGACCGGGCGCGAGCACTACCCGATCGAGAGGCGGATCGCCTTCCAGGAATTCGGCGCCCCGGCGGGGGTCGCGTCATGACCGGGACGGTCTACCGCCGGGTCGACCCGCGCCTCGGCGAGTTCACGCTCCGCCGGGTCGATCCGGACACCGACGCCGCGCTGCTGCACGGCTGGGTCACCCACCCCAGGTCGGCGTTCTGGCTGATGCAGGACGCCGACGTGACCCGGGTGGCGCAGGAGTACCGGCGGATCGCCGCACACCCGCACCACGACGCGTACCTGGGGTCGTGGCGGGGCCGGCCGGCTTTCCTCGCCGAGCGGTACGACCCCGCCCACGTCGACCTCGTCGGCCGGTACGACGCCGCCGAGGGCGACGTCGGCATGCACTTCCTCTGCGCGCCCCCGGACAGCCCCGTGCACGGGTTCACCCGGGCGGTGATCACCACGGTGCTGGCCTGGCTCTTCGCCGACCCGGGCACCCGTCGGGTGGTGGTCGAACCCGACGTGCGCAACACGGCGGTGCACGCGCTCAACGCGGCCGTCGGCTTCACCGTCGTCGGACCGCTCACCCTGCCCGGGAAGACCGCCCTGCTCAGCGTCTGCACCCGCGAGCAGTTCCGGACCGCCACCGAAGGAGCCGTGCCCGCGTGACCCCCGCCGCCTCCGTGCCCCACCTGACCCCGCAGCACTGGGCCGCCGCCAACCGGCTGCTGGTCCGCAAGGCCCTCGCCGAGTTCGCCCACGAGCGCCTGATCACCCCGGAGCCGCAGGGCGGCGACAGTTACCTGGTGCGGGCCGACGACGGCGCGGTGGAGTATCGCTTCGCCGCCCGGGTGCTGGCCCTCGACCACTGGCAGCTCGACCCGGCCGGCATCACCCGGCACGCCGGCGGCCGGGAACTGCCGCTGGACGCCGTCGACCTCTGCCTCGAGCTGCGCGGCGCGCTCGGCCTCACCGACGCCGTCCTGCCCGTCTACCTGGAGGAGATCACCTCCACCCTGGCCGGCGCCGCGTACAAGCTCGGCCGGCCGGAGGTGAGCGCGGTCGACCTGGTCCGGGCGGACTTCCAGCGGATCGAGACGGCGATGACCGAGGGGCATCCCTGCTTCGTGGCCAACAACGGCCGGCTCGGTTTCGGGGTGCACGAGTACCACCGGTACGCCCCGGAGGCCGGGCGGCCGGTCCGGCTGGTCTGGCTGGCCGCGCACCGCGACCACACCACCTTCACCTGCGCGGCCGATCTGGACTACGACACCCTGGTCCGCGCCGAGTTGGGCGAGGACGCCCTCGCCGGCTTCGCCCGTACCCTCACCGGGCTCGGCCTCGACCCGGCCGGGTACCTGCTGCTCCCGGTGCACCCGTGGCAGTGGTGGAACAAGCTGGCCGTCACCTTCGCCGGCGAGGTCGCCCGGCGCCGCCTGGTGCCGCTCGGCGAGGGGCCGGACGGGTACCTCGCGCAGCAGTCGATCCGCACCTTCTTCAACGTCACCCACCCGGGCCGGCACTACGTGAAGACCGCCCTGTCGGTGCTCAACATGGGCTTCATGCGCGGGCTCTCCGCCGCGTACATGGAGCACACCCCGGCCATCAACGACTGGGTCGCGGGCCTCGTCGCCGCCGACCCGGTGTTCCGGCGGGCCGGGCTGTCGATCCTCCGCGAGCGGGCGGCGATCGGCTACCGGCACCGGCAGTACGAGGCGGCGACCGACCGGCACTCCCCGTACCGGAAGATGCTCGCCGCGCTCTGGCGGGAGAGCCCGGTGCCCGGGCTGGAGCCGGGCCGGCGGCTGGCCACCATGGCGTCGCTGCTGCACGTCGACCGCGCGGGGCGGTCGTTCGCCGGCGCGCTGATCGCCGAGTCCGGGCTCGCGCCCGCGGCCTGGCTGCGCCGCTACCTCGACGCCTACCTGGTCCCGCTGCTGCACAGCCTGTACGCGTACGACCTGGCGTTCATGCCGCACGGCGAGAACGTCATCCTCGTGCTGCACGACGGGGCGGTGGAGCGGGTGATCTTCAAGGACATCGCCGAGGAGATCGTGGTGATGGACCCGGACGCCGACCTGCCCCCGCCGGTACGCCGGATCCGGGTCGCCGTCCCCGAGCAGGACAAGATCCTGTCGATCTTCACCGACGTGTTCGACTGCTTCCTGCGGCACCTCAACGCGATCCTGGCCACCGAGGGAATCCTCGACGAGGAGACGTTCTGGCGAACGGTGGCCGGGTGCGTCGCGGACTACGCCGACAGCGTCCCGCACCTGGCCGACCGGCTCCACCGCCACGACCTGTTCGCGCCCGAGTTCGCGCTGTCCTGTCTCAACCGGCTGCAGCTGCGCGACAACCAGCAGATGCTCGACCTGGCCGACCCGTCCGGGTCGCTGCAGTTCGTCGGGACGCTGGCCAACCCGCTCGCCCGCTTCGCCCCGGACCGGGTCGGCTGAGCCGGCGGCGGGTGCCCACCGGCGGATGCCCGGAGCGAGCGCTCCTCTCTCCGGGCATCCGTCCGTGGGTCGGCATGGTGGGGGTCAGGCGGCGGTGGACCAGATGGCACGGAACGCGGCGGCCTCGCCGGCCAGCCACTGCTCGACCTGCGTGGGCTTGACCGTCTCGGGCATGCGGTGGGCCTCGCCGCGGCGGACGTCGACGAGGACCGGCTCGGCGTGCGGGAGGACCGCGTCCATGTGCCGGGCCATCAGGTGCAGGGTGGCGAGCGTCGCCTCCTCGCTGGGCGGCGCCTCGTCGAAGTGCAGGCGGACCGCCTCGGCGCGGCCGTCGGCGTACCGGACGCCGAAGTGGGGGTTGATCTTTACGGGCAGGTCGCCGAGCATCGCCAGGGCGTCCCGGGTCTGGGCGAGGTCGACGCCGGCCGGCTCACCGAGCGACTGGAGCCAGGCGGTCGCCCCGGGGACGAGCGCCTGGTAGAGCGGGCGCCAGCGGGGCTTGACCAGATCGGGCACCTGGGCCAGGTGCGTGCCGCCGGTGTGGAACGCGATGTCGGCCTTGAGCGCCTTGACGAACTGGCCGTGCGGGTTGAACCCGTGCCGGCTCGCGCGCTGCTTGCGCAGGCCGCCGACGAAGGTGGCCTTGGTGGGCCCGGTGCGGTCCACGTACCGGGTGAAGCCGAGGAGGGTGGCGTACGGCGTCAGGGGGGTGGAGATGGGCGCGGTCACGAGCATCCTCCCAGGTCAGGAACTCGATTAGTACATACATTCTAATCGACGGGCCTGACATCGCCCAGGGTAGAAAAGGGGCCGTCCGGACGCACCGGACGGCCCCTCGGAGAGAAATTCCTACAGCTGCTCGACGGCGGTGATCCGGACGACCGCGGCGCCCACCTCGTCGGAGGCGGCCAGGTCGACCTCGGCGCTGATGCCCCAGTCGTGGTCGCCCTCCGGGTCGTCGAGGACCTGCCGGACGGTCCAGCGGTCCCGACCCTGCTCGATCATGAGCAGCGCCGGCCCGCGCGCGTCCGGGCCCACCCCGATCGAGTCGTACGAGTCGAAGTACGGCTCCAGCGCGTCCGCCCAGGCGTCGGCGCCCCAGCCGTCCCCGGCGTCGAGCTCGCCGAGCAGGTCCCAGCGGCGCAGGGCGGCCAGCTCGACCCGGCGGAACAGCGCGTTGCGCACCAGCACCCGGAACGCCCGCGCGTTGCGGGTCACGGCCGGCGGCCGGTCGTCCAGGGCCGCGTGGGCCTGGGCCACCTCCGCCACGTCCGACGGGTTGCGCAGCCGCTCCCACTCGTCGATCAGGCTGGAGTCGACCTGGCGGACCAGCTCGCCCAGCCACTCGATGAGGTCGACCAGCTCCTCGGTCTTGGCGTCCTCGGGCACGGTCTGCCGCAGCGTCTTGTACGCGTCGGCGAGGTACCGCAGCACCAGGCCCTCGGAGCGGGACAGCCCGTAGAAGCTGACGTACTCGGTGAAGGTCATCGCCCGCTCGTACATGTCCCGCACCACGGACTTGGGGGAGAGCTGGTGGTCGGCCACCCAGGGGTGCCCCTGCCGGTACATCTCGTAGGCGCCGTCCAGCAGCTCCGCGAGCGGCTTGGGCCAGGTCACCTCGTCGAGCAGCTCGAGGCGGGCCTCGTACTCGATGCCCTCGGCCTTCATCGCGGCGACCGCCTCGCCGCGCGCCTTGAACTGCTGCGCGGAGAGCACCTGGCGCGGGTCGTCGAGGATCGACTCGATGACGGAGAGCACGTCGAGGGCGTACGACGGCGACTCCTGGTCCAGCAGCTCGATCGTCGCGAGGGCGAGCGGGGAGAGCGGCTGGTTGAGCGCGAAGTCGAGCTGGAGGTCGACGGTGAGCCGGACCCGCCGGCCCTGCTCGTCCGGCTCGGGCAGCTCCTCGACCACGCCGCCGGCCCGCAGCGCCCGGTAGATGGCGATGGCCCGCCGGATGTGCCTCCGCTGGGCGGCCCGGTCCTCGTGGTTGTCGGTGAGCAGGTGCCGCATCGAGGCGAACGCGTCGCCGGGCCGGCCGATCACGTTGAGCAGCATCGAGTGGCTGACCTGGAAGCTGGAGATCAGCGGCTCCGGCTCGGCCTCGACCAGGCGCTGGAAGGTCGGCTCGCCCCAGCCGATCGAACCCTCCGGCGGCTTCTTCTTGACCACCTTGCGGCGCTTCTTCGGGTCGTCGCCGGCCTTGGCGAGCGCCTTCTCGTTCTCGATGACGTGCTCGGGGGCCTGCACCACGACCCGGCCGAGGGTGTCGAACCCGGCCCGCCCGGCCCGCCCGGCGATCTGGTGGAACTCGCGGGCCTTGAGCAGCCGGGTCCGGGTCCCGTCGTACTTGGACAGGCCGGTGAAGAGCACGGTGCGGATCGGCACGTTGATGCCGACGCCGAGGGTGTCGGTGCCGCAGATGACCTTGAGCAGGCCGGCCTGGGCGAGGGTCTCCACCAGGCGGCGGTACTTGGGCAGCATGCCGGCGTGGTGCACGCCGATGCCGTGCCGGACCAGCCGGGACAGGGTCTTGCCGAAGCCGGAGGTGAACCGGAAGTTCCCGATGGCCTGCGCGATCATGTCCTTCTCGGCGCGGGTGCAGACGTTGACGCTCATCAGCGCCTGCGCGCGTTCCAGCGCGGCGGCCTGGGTGAAGTGCACGACGTACACCGGGGCCTGCTTGGTCTGGAGCAGTTCCTCCAGGGTCTCGTGCAGCGGGGTCATCGCGTACGAGAACAGCAGCGGGACGGGCCGCTCGGCCGTGCGGACGACGGCGGTCGGCCGGCCGGTGCGCCGGGTCAGGTCGTCGACGAACCGGGTGGTGTCGCCGAGCGTGGCGGACATCAGCACGAACTGCGCCTGCGGCAGTTCGATGATCGGCACCTGCCAGGCCCAGCCCCGGTCCGGCTCGGCGTAGAAGTGGAACTCGTCCATGATCACCTGGCCGACGTCGGCCCGGGCGCCCTCGCGCAACGCGAGGTTGGCCAGGATCTCCGCGGTGCAGCAGATGATCGGGGCGTCGGCGTTGACGCTGGCGTCGCCGGTGAGCATGCCGACGTTCTCCGCGCCGAAGACCTCGCAGAGGGCGAAGAACTTCTCCGACACCAGGGCCTTGATCGGGGCGGTGTAGAAGGTGGTGCGGTTGTCGGCCAGGGCGGCGAAGTGGGCGGCGATCGCGACCAGGCTCTTGCCCGAGCCGGTCGGCGTGTTCATGATCAGGTTCGCGCCGGAGACGATCTCGATGACCGCCTCCTCCTGATGGGGGTAGAGGTCGAGGCCGCGCTCCTTCGCCCAGCCGGCGAACGCGTCGAAGAGGGTGTCGGGGTCGGCGCTTCGAGGCAGCGCGGCAGTGAGCGTCATAGCGCCCCCCATGGTGCCCGGATCATGGGCCGCCGCGCCAACCGGGGCGTCCGCGACGCCCGCCGGGCGCGCGGTCCGTCCCGTGCGTCCCGATCCCGCCGGGGCGTGGACCACCCGAGAGGTACGCCCGCGGGGTCAGCCCCGGGCGGGCGTGGGCGTGGCGGCGACCCGGCGGTGGATCAGGTCGAAGATCGGGCGGCCGGCGGTGAGGGCTCGGCGCTCGAACTTGGTCACCGGGCGGTGGGCGGGGCGCGGGGCGAAGTCGCCGTGGACGTCGACCAGCTCCGGGTCGGCGGTCAGCGTCTCCCGCATCGACTCGGCGTACTCGGCCCAGTCGGTGGCGCAGTGCAGCGTCCCGCCGGGGGCCAGCCGGGAGCGCAGCAGCGCCACGTGGCCGGGCTGGATCAGCCGGCGCTTGTGGTGCCGGGACTTCGGCCAAGGGTCGGGGAAGAAGACGTGCACCGCGTCGAGCGAGCCCTCCGGCAGCGCCCGGACCAGGTCCAACGCGTCGCCCCGGGCCACCCGGACGTTGCCCAGCGCGTGCCGTTCCGCCAGGTCGAGGAGGTTGGCGATTCCGGGCGTATGCACCTCGACCGCCAGATAGTGTCGGTCCGGGTCGGCCGCCGCCATCGCGCCGGTGGCGTCGCCCATGCCGGAACCGATCTCCAGCACCAGCGGGGCCCGCCGGCCGAACAGGGCCGCCGGATCGAACGGCCCGTCGAGGTCGGCGATGTCCAGGCCGTACGCCGGCCAGAGCCGGTCCAGCGCGTCGACCTGGCGGCCGCTCATCCGCCCCCGGCGGGGATGGAAGGTCCGGATCCGCGCGGCGTGCGCGGGCGGGGCGGCGGCGGGGTTCTGGTCGGTGGAGGTCACAACGACCCGAGCGTACGCGACGGTTGCCGCGTATCGGATGTGATGTACGCCCGAGGGTGAGACGATTCATCCCGTACGGCATAACGGGCGGACCGTTGCCCGGTACCGCCCTACGGCGCCGGGAGGGGTCATGGTGTCAGTCACGCGCCGCGCGGCGCTGGTGATCGCGGCCGCCGCGTTCGCCGCCCCGCTGGTCGGGGCGGTCCCCGCCCTGGCCGCCCCGGTCCCCGTCGCCGAGCCGGCCCCCGGCCAGCCGGGGCAGTCGCAGCCGCCGCCCGAGGACGTGATCTTCGTCGAGGTCACCCCGAGCACCGTGGAGCCCGGCTTCCTGGTCGGCATCCGGGCGAGCTGCCGGGACAACTCGGTGCCGGCGACCGTGGTGTCGGACGCCTTCGGCCGGGTGCAGGTGCAGCCGCAGCGCGGGCTGCTGACCGCCTCGCCGATGGTCCGGGAGCGCACCCGTCCCGGCAACTACCGGATCAAGCTGGAGTGCCCGGGCGGGCAGACCGCGTCGACGATGCTCCAGGTGGTCAATCGGGTGGTGCCGAGCCGCGGACCGGCGACCGGCTTCGGCGGCACCGCCGGTAGCGGCCTCGGCCTCGGCGGGCTGCTCGTGCCGATGGGACTCGCGCTGACCCTGGCCGGGGCGATCGTCGGCGTGGTGGCGGCGCGCCGGCCCCGTCCCGTCCGTGGCGCCGCCCGCCGCTGAGTCCCGCCATGGCCTCGCATCCCGCTCCGCAGCCAGCCGCCCGACCCGGCCGGCGCGACCCGCGGGCCGGCCGCAGCCCCTGGTCGGCGCCGCTGGCCGTGGTGCTGGTGCTGATCGGGGTCTTCGCCACCGGGGCGGGGCTCGGCCGCACCGCCGGGCCGTTCGACTGGGCCGACGCCGCGGCGGGACCCGGCCAGGGCGACCCGCAGCCCGACGGCCGGCTGCCGGCGAGCCGCCCGGTCAGCCTCTCCGTGCCGGCGATCAAGGTCAGCGCGCCGGTGACCCCGGTCGGGCAGGCCCGGGACGGCTCGATCGCCGTGCCGCCGTTGAGCAAGCACAACCAGACCGGCTGGTACGACCGCAGCCCGACGCCCGGCGAGCCGGGCCGGGCGATCATCGTCGGGCACGTGGACACCAAGAGCGGCCCGGCGATCTTCTACCAGCTCGGCAAGCTCAAGCCCGGCGACCGGATCGAGGTGACCCGGTCGGACCGGAGCGTGATGACCTTCAAGGTCGACACGGTCGAGCACTTCGACAAGGCCAACCTGCCGGCCGACCGGGTGTACGGCGACGACGGCCCGCCGGGACTGCGCCTGATCACCTGCGGCGGGGAGTGGGTGGGCGGCAGGACCGGCTACGAGGACAACGTGATCGCGTTCGCCTCGCTGGTCGACAGCCGCAAGCCCTGACCGGGCTCAGCCCTTCCCAGCTGCCGGGACATCCAGGGCCACGACGCGGGAAAAGATCAACTAGGTTGTCCAGGTTGGGCGGCAGGCTCAACCGGTGTCCGGCCGGAGGAATGGGCTTCTCTGCCTTCGCGGCGACCGGGCGAGCGGGCGAGCGAGCCCATCGCGATCAGCTGCGCAACCACCAACAGCGTGACCGGGACCAGCCACCAGAGCCCGAGGTCGCCGCCGATCGTGACGGTCAGGAGCGCGACACCGACCAGCGCCAGGCCGGCCGAGAGCCAGCCGGTGAGGCCACGCAGGGCCCGTCGGTGACGCCAGATCAGCCAGACGGCCGGCAGCCACGCGACCACCGCGATGACCATCCCGACGAAATCCACCAGCGAGGGCCCGTGCGTCCGGCTGAATGAGAACAGCCGAGGCCCAGTGTCCGGCATTGCGATCAACAGGCCACCTGCAGCCGAGCCGACCAGCCAGCCGAGCAGGCGGCTGGCTACTGGCGGGCGAGTCATGGCGGCATGATCCCACGCCCATGACAGGGCAACAACCAGCTTCCCGGCTACCTCGCTTCTTCCGGCACCCGCGGCACTGCCCTGCCATGCCCGGTGTGCCTATCCCGCGGACTTCTAATCGCGGGGGCCCGATGCCCGCCAGCCCTGATCGCTCAGGCCTTGCCAGGGACCTGCTGGACCACCTCGAACTCCAGCAGGTTCGCGCCGCTGGCCACCGGCCGGCGCTGCTCGCCGCCCGCGTGCGCGGCCCGGGACGGCCCGGCCGCCCACGCCTGGTACGCCTCCTCGGACTCCCAGCGCGTGTAGACGAAGTAGCGGCTCTCCCCGGCGACCGGGCGGAGCAGCTCGAAGCCGAGGAAGCCGGGGGAGTTCTCCACCGCGCCGGCCCGGGCCGCGAACCGCTTCTCCAGCTCCTCGCCGGCGCCGGGCGGGACGTCGATCGCGTTGATCTTCACGACTGCCATGGCTCCACCATAACGACCGGGCCGGCTGTCGATCCGGGCGGCGACGTCGTCGGGCGGATCAGAACGCCTCGACGGCCGGCACCAGGTCGGCGTCGACCACGATCGGGGCGTGGTCGGACGGGCCCTTGCCCTTGCGCGCCTCCCGGTCCACGTACGCGGAGCGGACCGCCCGGGCGAACGGCGCGGAGGCGTACACCAGGTCGATCCGCATGCCCTTGTTCTGGTGGAACATCCCGGCCCGGTAGTCCCAGTAGGTGAAGGGGTGCGGGCCCTTCATCGGGGTGGGCACCACGTCGGTGAGCCCGAGGTCGCGCAGCGCGGCCAGAGCCGCCCGCTCGGCCGGGGTGACGTGGGTGGAGGCGACGAAGAGCGCCGGGTCCCAGACGTCGGCGTCGGTCGGCGCCACGTTGAAGTCGCCGCAGACCGCGAGGGGCAGCCCGGTGGTCAGCTCCGGTTCGAGCGCGTCACGCAGCGCGGCGAACCAGGCCAGCTTGTACGCGTAGTGCGGGTCCTCGGGGGTGCGGCCGTTCGGCACGTACACCGACCAGACCCGCAGCCCGTCGCAGGTCGCCGAGATGGCCCGGGCCTCGGGCTCGGGGAAGCCGGGTTCGCCGGGGAACCCGACGGCCACGTCGGCCAGCCCGACCCGGGAGAGGATGGCCACCCCGTTCCATCGGCCGTCGCTGTGGCTGGCCGCCTCGTAGCCCAGCTCGCCCACCTCGGCGACCGGGAACGCCCCGTCGGGGCACTTGGTCTCCTGCAGGCAGACGACGTCGGGCTTCGTGGTGGCCAGCCAGTCGAGCAGCCGGGGCAGGCGGGCCTTCACCGAGTTGACGTTCCAGGTCGCCAGGCGCATGCCTCCAGCCTGCCGTATCGCCGGCCGACCCGCCGGGTCACCTCCCCGGGGTGTCGTGCCGAGCCGTGGGCGGGTCCCGCCGGAACGACACCCAGGGGTCAGGTGCCCGGGGTGTCGTTCGGGCGGGTCTGCTCGGCCAGGAAGCGTTCCAGCTCGGCGCCGAGCTCGTCGGCGGTGGGCAGCGGGCCGGTCTCGGCGGCCAGCAGGTTCTTCTCGCCGCGGCCCCGGGCGAACGCGTCGTACTGCTCCTCCAGGGCCTGGACCAGGGTGGCCGCCTCCTCGGTCTGGGCGACCTGGCGGTCGATCTCCACCCGGACCACCTCGGCGGCCGCGCGCAGCCCGTCCCGGGGCAGCAGCAGGCCGGTGCTGCGGGACACCGAGGCGAGCAGCGCCTCGGCGGCGGCCGGGTACTCGGTCTGGGCGACGTAGTGCGGCACGTGCGCGGCGAAGCCGAGCGCGTCGCGGCCCTGCTCGCCGAGGCGGTACTCCAGCAGGTGGCCGACGCTGCCCGGCACCTGCACCCGTTGCAGCCACGGTTCGTAGCCGGCGATCAGCTCCCGGCGGGTGGCATGCGCGGTGACCCCGGTGGGACGGGTGTGCGGCACCGCCATCGGGATGGAGTTGAGCCCGACGGTGAGCCGGACGTCCAGCCGGGCGGAGAGCCCGGCGACCGCGGCCACGAAGCGCTCCCACTGGAGGTCCGGCTCGGGGCCGGTGAGCAGCAGGAAGGGCGTCTCGTCGTCGTCGTGGAGCAGGTGCAGCTCCAGAGCCGGGGCCTCGTAGTCGGCCCAGCGGTCCTCGACGAAGGTCATCACCGGGCGGCGGGAGCGGTAGTCGAAGAGCTGGTCGACGTCGAACCGGGCGATGGGCCGCGCCTGGAGGGAGGTGAGCAGCTGCTCACGGGCCAGCCGGGTGGCGCTGCCGGCGTCGACGAAGCCGGTGAGCGCCTGGATCAGCACCGGTTGACCGAGTTCGGGCAGCTCGTCGGTGAGTTCGTAGAGCTCGTGTGGGTCGAGCACCGGTCGGGACCTCCCTGGATACGCGCGTACGGGTGGCCGTGCGCGCACGGCACCCGGTTCGGGCAACGTACCCGCAATCCTGATCCATTCCGGCGGGACCCGGCTCGGCGGCCAACTGGATGATCACAATTCGGCGCACCGATTGATCAAATCGGGGCGAATACGCCGATCTTGCACCGCCCGCCGCCGTACGGGTGAATGGTGGATCGGCCGAAAGGACTAGTTAGCCGTTCATGGCCCTATCGCCCGCCGGGCGCGTGCTACCTCCCCTGGACGGCGCGACTCGTGACCCGGCGGAGGTTTGACCGGCCCGCGAGGATCCTCCCGTCCGGGCCCAGGGTGGCCCGGCCGGTCCGGTTCGGGAGGGCGCAACTGTGGCAAGGGCCACTCGATGACGCTGGGTGACCCGCGGTCCACCTGCCTACCCTCGTCGAATGCGTGACGACGGCACCCTCGACGACCAGTACGGCCTCGGCGGTTCGGCTGACCGTTCGGACGATAACTCCTCCACCGTTCGGTCAACCAGCCCCTGCGAGCCCTCCACTTCTCGGCTCCCCGGCCTCGGCTTCCTCCGTACCCGCCTCCGCGGGTTCGCTAACCCCCTCGCCCCCCGGCCAGGCCGGACCCGGCTGGCGGTGGCCACCGGCGCGGTCTGCTGCCTCGGTCTCGTCGGCGTCACCCAGGTCGGCGCCGGCGCGGTCGGTGGCACGAAGCCCCCCGCCCAGCCGGCGGAGGTCGCCGAGCGGGCGACCCCGGACGCGGCGTCCCGGGGCAGCGACCGGCAGACCCCGGCGCCGGTCGCGCAGACCGCCGACCCGGACGTCTCCCCGTCGGCGACGAAGAAGCCAGTGGCCAAGCCGAAGCCGAAGCCGAAGCCCAAGCGGATCGCCCCGGTGGCCGGCCTCGACGAGGACCAGATGGACAACGCCAAGGCGATCGTGCGCGCCGGCCGGGACATGGGCGTGCCCCGCCGCGGCCTGGTCATCGCGGTGGCCACCGCGATGCAGGAGAGCAACCTCTACAACTACGCCAGCGCGGTGCTGCCCGAGTCGCAGAACTACCCGCACCAGGCGATCGGCTGGGACCACGACTCGGTCGGGCTGTTCCAGCAGCGCCCCAGCAGCGGCTGGGGGGCGGTGGAGGACCTGATGCAGCCGGAGTACGCCACGAAGCAGTTCCTCGCCGCGCTGGAGCAGATCCCCGGCTGGCAGGACATGGCGCTCACCGATGCCGCCCAGGCCGTGCAGGTGTCCGCCTTCCCGTGGGCCTACGCCCAACACGAGTGGCGGGCCGAGCGGGTCGTCGACGCGATCCTCGGCTGACCGGGGCGGGTGCCGCGGCGCACTGTGGACGCGTGCCGGACGGCGGTTCCGGGTACCAGGGTTTGCCGCACCCGGGTACACATGACGGGAGACCGCCGACAGGAGGACGACATGTCACTGGTGCAACGGATCAGCATGTTCCTGCGTTCACCGCGCGGCCAGCAGCTCGTCCAGCGGGGACGGCGTGAGTTGGCCAAGCCGGAGAACCAGCGCAAGCTCAAGCAGTTGGCCTCGCGGCTGTCCGGCCGCCGACGCTGACCCCGTACCGCCGCGAACCGACCCCCCGGGAGCCCTGGTGACCGACTCCGCACCCGTCGACGGCGAGCCCACCGTCCCCACCGCGCCGGCCGACGCCCCCGAGACCCCGCCGGCCACGCTCTGGGACCGGATGCGGGACGACCCGCAGTACGCCCCGGAGCACCTGGCCCTGGAGGCCGTCCGGCGACTCGGGCCGGAGGCGGCGCAGTGGGCCGCCCGGGAGCGCGCGGAGCGGCCCGACGTCTCCGGCGACGAACTCGCCGACCAGGCGGTCCGCAAGTTCGTCAACCACGCCCGGCTCTCCGGCGCGGTCTCCGGGGCCGCCGGGCTGGCCGGCGCGGTGGTCGACGTGGGCGTGCTGGCCTGGACCCAGGCCCGGCTGGTGCTGCACGTCGCGGCGGCGCACGGCGTCGACCCGGTGCACCCCGACCGGGCCACCGACCTGCTGGTGCTGCAGCGGGTGCACAAGGTCGCCGAGAGCGCCCGGCTCGCCCTCGGGGTGGCCGCCGGGCGGGAACGGGCCGGCGCCCTCTTCGGCATGGCCGGGGAACGCCCGCTGGGCAGGGTGATGCTCCAGCTCGGCGTACGGCTGGCCCAGATGGCCGGGATGCGGGCGGCGAAGCGGGTCGTCGCCAAGGTGGTTCCCGGCGCGGCGATCGTCCTCGGCACCTGGGCGAACTCGTCGGCCACCAAGGATCTCGCCGAGCGGGCCCGCGCCCTCTACCGCAACGGCCCGGACGGCCTGCCCCGGCAGCGCCGCCCCTGACCCGGCCACCGCCCCACGTTCCTCCGGACCGGGCCGAGGTGTGCGGCGGGGTGCCGATCAGTCCGACCAGCCGGCGGCCGGCCAGCTCACCTCGGCGAGCCGGTCCTGGCCGGAGGCGTTCGGGTGGAACCAGTCCAGGCTGTTGACCAGGTCCAGGCCGAAGCGGAGCCGGTGCGCCGCGCCGCCGTCCCACCGGCAGCGGGACCCGTACGCCCGGCAGGCCGCGCGGAGCTGGGCGTTGTAGTCGTCGATCCGCTGCCGGAACCGGGTCCGCCGGGCCACCGCGGCGGGCGCCATCGAGGTCGGGTCGGCCAGCAGCGCCGGGCAGATGCCGTACCCCCAGGCCCGTACCGTCCGGGGCTCGGTGTGCCCCACCTCCCAGAGCCGGTACAGGTCGGGGATGCTGACCACCAGCACCCGCGCCTTGGGCCGGCCGTTGCGCAGCACCCGCATCCCCCGGTCGAGCTGGTCGCGGAAGGTGGCCACCGGGGTCATCGCGTCGATGCCGCCGTGGCAGGCGTCGTTGGCGCCGATCAGCACCGTGACGTAGTCCGCCTGGTCGCGGACCGCCGCGCCGGCCTGCCCGGCCAACGCCGTGGCCCGGGCCCCGGGCGACGCCCGGTCGTACGCCCGCAGCGCGGGGTTGCGCTCGCGCAGCCGCCGGTAGTGGCTCTCCACCCGCAGGCCGTCCCCAGTGGACCAGGAGTTGCGTTCGCAGCTGACCAGCACCAGGCAGGAGGCGAAGCCGCTGGTGATCGAGTCGCCGAGCGCGGACATCACCGCCGGCGCGCCGGGGCGCGCGGAGCCCGACGGGCGCGGCGAGGCGTCGGCCCCGTCGCAGGCGATCGCCACCAGCGCCGCCAGGCAGGCGAGGGCGGCGACCCAGCGTCGAGGCATCACGTCCCCCGTCCGACGGCACAGAGCAACGGCACGGTGACCCTATGCGCGCCGCGCGACGGGGAGCGACTCCTGTCAACTTTCAGGCATTGACAACTGTCGTTAAAGTCTGCGTGCTAACGACCGCTGCGCCAGGGTGCCGGCTGGCCGTGCAGCCACCAGTGCAGGGCCCGGGTGATCCTCGGCAGCACCAGGTAGGGACCGGCGGGTCGAGCCGCCCTCATCCTCCCCGGAGTCGTCCGGTTCGGCCCGGTCACGGCGCACCGGTGTAACGCAACCCACCGGGGGGTCGAATCCACCGGATACCCCGGCCCGTGGCCGGCAATCACCAGGGCCGCCCGTCTCGCCTGGGGCGGGTGGTCGCCGGCCCGGCGCGGGCCGCAGGTTAGCCGCCACGGGGGCCGGGTAGGTCGGAGAAATGACGCGATCGCAGCCCCGCCGCAGGGTCAACGCCGCCTACAGCGCGCTGAACCTGCGGCTCGTGCTCGCCAGCTTCGGGCTGGTGGCCATGACCGTCTTCGCGGTGGTGGCGTTCTGGGCCGGTGTGGCCTGGCTGGGCGTCGTCTGCGCGGTCCTCGCCGTTGTGGCCGCGGTCGACCTGATCGTCATCCAGCGCCGACGCGCGGCCCGCCACCGCGAGGAGCCGGGCGCGCGGCACTCACTGTTCGAGTGACAGGAGTACGACATGCCCATCGCCACCACCAACCCCGCCACCGGACAGGTGCTCAAGACGTACGACCCGATGTCGGCCGAGCAGCTCGACGCGGCCATCGGGCGGGCCGACCTCGCCTTCCGGGACCTGCACCGCACCACCGTCGCTCAGCGGGCGCAGTGGATGAACGCGGCGGCGGACCTGCTCGACGCCGAGCGCGACGACACCGCCCGGCTGATGACCACCGAGATGGGCAAGACGTACGCGGCGGCGCAGGCCGAGGTGACCAAGTGCGCCACGGCCTGCCGCTTCTACGCCGCGAATGCCGAACGGATGCTCGCCGACGAGCCGGCCGACGCCGGCGCGGTGCAGGCGAAGCGGGCCGTCGTCCGCTACCAGCCGCTCGGCCCGGTGCTCGCGGTGATGCCGTGGAACTTCCCGCTCTGGCAGGTGATCCGGTTCGCCGCGCCGGCCCTGATGGCCGGCAACACCGGCCTGCTCAAGCACGCCTCGAACGTGCCGCAGACCGCCCTCTACCTGGAGGACGTCTTCCGCCGGGCCGGCTTCGGAGAGGGCGCGTTCACCACCCTGCTGGTCGGCTCGGACGCCGTCGACCGGATCCTCAGCGATCCCCGGGTCCGCGCCGCCACCCTCACCGGCAGCGAGGGCGCCGGCCGCTCGATCGCCCAGATCGCCGGCCGGGAGCTGAAGAAGACGGTGCTGGAACTCGGCGGCAGCGACCCGTTCGTGGTGATGCCCTCGGCCGACCTGGACCGGGCCGCCGAGGTCGCCACCACCGCCCGCTGCCAGAACAACGGCCAGTCCTGCATCGCCGCGAAGCGGTTCATCGTGCACACCGACGTCTTCGACGCCTTCGCCGAGAAGTTCGCCGCGAACATGGCGGCGCTGAAGGTCGGCGACCCGATGGACGGGGGCACCGACGTCGGTCCCCTCGCCAGCTCGCACGGCCGGGACGAGGTGGACGCCCAGGTTCAGGACGCGGTCCAGAACGGCGCCACCCTCCTGTGTGGCGGCGAGCAGCCCGCCGGCGACGGCTGGTACTACCCGCCGACCGTGGTCACCGACCTGACCCCGCGGATGCGGATGTGGTCCGAGGAGGTCTTCGGCCCGGTCGCCGGCCTCTACCGGGTCTCCTCGTACGAAGAGGCCATCGAGGTGGCCAACGGCACGAAGTTCGGCCTCGGCTCCAACGCCTGGACCACCGACCCGGCCGAGCAGGAGCGCTTCGCCACCGACCTCGACGCCGGCAACGTCTTCATCAACGGCATGACCACCTCCTTCCCGGAGCTGCCCTTCGGCGGCGTGAAGAACTCCGGATACGGCCGGGAACTGTCCGCCGTGGGCATGCGGGAGTTCTGCAACACCAAGACCGTCTGGGTGGGGGAGGGCGCCGCCTCGGCGGGCGCCGGCGCGCACGCCGAGTAGCCGCGATTGACCGCACACCGCCATGGGTAGGAGATGGCCCCATGACGGTGTTCGGCTTCCACGCGTCCCATGAGCAGATCCACCCGGCCCGGCTGCTGGAGGCGGTGGTCCACGCCGAGCGGGCCGGCTTCGACGCCGCCATGTCCTCGGACCACTTCTCGCCGTGGAGCGCCCGGCAGGGGCACTCCGGCTTCGCCTGGTCCTGGCTGGGCGCCGCCCTCCAGGCCACCAACCTGTCCTTCGGCGTGGTCAACGCGCCCGGGCAGCGGTACCACCCGGCGATCATCGCGCAGGCCATCGGCACCCTCGGCGCGATGTACCCGGGCCGGTTCTGGGCGGCGCTGGGCACCGGCGAGGCGAGCAACGAGCACATCACCGGGGACGGCTGGCCGCGCAAGGACGTCCGCGCCGCGCGGCTGCGCGAGTGCGTCGACGTGATCCGGGCACTCCTCGCGGGGGAGGAGGTCAGCCACGACGGGCTGGTCCGGGTCGACCGGGCGAAGCTGTGGACCCGCCCCGACCAGCCTCCGGCGCTGATCGGCGCGGCGGTCAGCGTGGCCACCGCGCGCTGGTGCGCCGAGTGGGCCGACGGCCTGATCACCGTCAACGCGCCCGTCGACCACCTCCGCCGGATGATCGACGCGTACCGGGACGCCGGCGGCCGGGGGCCGCTGCACCTCCAGGCGCACCTGAGCTGGGCGCCCGACCAGGCCGAGGCCGAGGCCGTCGCGTACGACCAGTGGCGCAGCAACGTCTTCGCCCCGCCGGTCTGCTGGGACCTGGAGCTGGCCGAGCACTTCGACGTCGTCTCCGCGGACGTGCCGCTGGAGAAGGTCACCTCGAGCGTCAACGTCTCCGCCGACCTGGGCCGGCACGTCGGCTGGCTGGAGGAGTACCTGGCGCTCGGCTTCGACCAGATCGCCCTGCACCACGTCGGGCAGGAGCAGCGGGCGTTCATCGACGCCTTCGGCGCCGAGGTGCTGCCGAAACTCCGCACGGCCGCCTGATCACCCGGGCCCGCCGCGACCCCTAGGCTCGTACCCCATGGAAGCTCTGTTCGAGGTCGTGGTCTTCCTCGCGATCGCCACCTTCGGCGCGGCGCTGGCCCGCCGGTTGGGCCTGCTCGCGCCGATCCTGCTGGTCGTGCTCGGCCTCGCGCTGTCCTTCCTGCCGTTCTTTCCGCAGGTGCGGCTGGACCCGGAGCTGGTGCTGGTCGGCATCCTGCCGCCGCTGCTCTACGTGGCGGCCCTGGACACGTCGGTGCCGGCGTTCAAGCTCAACCTGCGGCCGATCCTGCTGCTCGCGGTGGGACTGGTGCTGTTCACCGCCTTCGTCGTCGGCACCGTCGTGCACCTGCTCCTGCCCGACCTGCCGTACTCGATCTGCCTGGCCCTCGGCGCGGTGGTGGCGCCGCCCGACGCGGTGGCCGCCACCGCGGTGGCCCGGAAGGTCGGACTGCCCCGCCGGATCGTCACCATCCTGGAGGGGGAGAGCCTGGTCAACGACGCCACCGCGCTGGTGCTGCTCCGGGTCGCCATCGTCTCGGCCACCGTGGCCGGCGGCGGGGTGGGCTTCGGTGACGTGGCCCGCGAGGTGCTGGTCGCCACCGGCGGCGGCATCCTGATCGGACTGCTCGGCGTCGTCGTCTTCGGCTACCTGCACGAGCGGACCACCGACGCGGTGCTGGACAACGCGCTGTCGCTGATCGTGCCGTTCGCGGTCGTCTTCGCCGCCGAGGAGATCCACGCCTCCGGGGTGGTCGCCGTGGTGGTGACCGGGCTGGGCATCGGCCACAAGCTGCCGCTGCTGATGTCGGCCGCCTCCCGGCTCCAGGTCGCCGCGTTCTGGCGGCTGATCCGGTTCCTGCTGGAAGGGCTGGTCTTCCTCCTGGTCGGCCTGCAACTGCGGGAGGTGGTCCGGGACCTCGACGAGCCCTTCGGCTTCCTGGCCGGGATCACCGTGGCGGTGCTGCTCGCCGTCTTCCTGACCCGGTTCGTCTGGCTCTTCCCGGCCACCTACCTGGCCCGGCTGATGCCCCGCGTCCGGCGCCGGGACCCGGTGCCGCCGGTGCAGGTCCCGATCGTCATCGGCTGGGCCGGGATGCGCGGCGTGGTCACCCTCGCCGCGGCGCTCGCCCTGCCGATCACCCTGGCCGAGGGGCGGCCGTACCCGCGGCAGCTCTTCATCTGGCTGGCGTTCGCGGTGATCGTGGTCACCCTGGTCGCCCAGGGCGCCACCCTGCCGGCCGTCGCCCGGCGGTTGAAGCTCCCGGCGGACGACCCGGTGCAGGACGCGCTCTCCGCCGCCGCCGTGCAACAGCAGGCCAGCCGCGCCGCCCGGGAACGCCTCGACGAACTGGCCGACGGGGCGCCGCCCGCCGTCGTCGAGCGGCTGCGCGGGCTGGTGCAGAGCCGCACCAACCTGGCCTGGGAACGGCTGGGGGGCACCGAGCGGGAAACCCCGTCCCAGGCGTACGGTCGGCTGCGGCAGGAGATGATCGACGCCGAGCGGGAGGTCTTCCGGGCCGCCCGCGACTCCGGGAAGATCCCCGAGGAGGTGCTGGTGCGCGCCTACCGGGACCTGGATCTGGAGGAATCGTTGCTGCGTCAGGAGAACGACGAGTGAGCCGCCGAGTCGAGCGGGAGGATGACCGATGAGCTGTCAGCATCTGGCCGAGCCAGGGGCGGCCGAACCGAAGACCACCGGCGAGTGCCCGGACTGCGTGACCGTCGGCAACGCGGACTGGGTGCACCTGCGGGGCTGCCTGACCTGCGGGCACGTCGGCTGCTGCGACTCCTCGCCGCTCCAGCACGCGACGAAGCACTTCGAGTCCACCGGGCACCCGGTGATGCGTTCGATCGAGCCGGGGGAGGCGTGGCGCTGGTGCTTCGTCGACGAGGAGATCGGCTGACGGGCGTGCCCGTCGACGCCGAGGTGTGAGCGCTCAGTCGAGGCGGCGGGCGAGGACCTGACCGGGCCAGGGCTCCCGGCCCGGGCGCACGACCGTGAAGGGCTCGGTGGCGGTGAAGCCGCAGCCCTCGTAAAAGCGCACCAGCGCCCGGTCGTCCCCGCCGTAGCAGTCCACCCGCAGCAGCCCCAGCCCGCGCGCCCGGGCCAGCTCCGCGGCGTGGTCCAGCAGCCGCGCCCCGACCCCCAGGCCGGCGTGCGCCCGGTCCGTGACCAGCAGGTTCACGTACAGCTCCGGCTCGGTGGCTGGCGGAACGTAGTCGGTGGCCGCGCCCACCACCAGCGCGCCCACCGGGGTGTCGCCGAGCAGCGCCAGGTGCAGGCCACCGCCCGCCGCCCAGGCGTCGGCCTGGGCGATCCGGCGCGGGTCGGCCGACGCGGGCTCGGTGCCCCACTGGCCGGTCCGGCCGCGCGCCACCAGCCAGGCGGTGGCGCGGTCGAGCAGCCGCAGCACGGTGGCCGCGTCGTCGGGTCCGCCGGGTCGGATGGTGATGGTCTGCTGGTCCGTCATGCCCGCCATGCTGCTACACCGGCGCGGACCGTCGATCATCGGATGACCGGTACCGGCCGGCGCGATCGGCCGGGCCGGTCGCTCAGCCGGCACGACCGGAGGATGCCGGCGCCCGGTCCTCCGCCTCGGGTGCCGGGCGGGTGGCGAGCGCCCACCGGGCCAGCGCCGGGGTGGCCAGGCCGACGCCGGCGAAGAGCACGCCGACCGCCAGCCAGCCGGGCACCCCGCCGTCGAGGACCACCAGGGTCAGCAGGGCCGGGCCGACCGCCCGGGCCAAACCGGCCAGCAGCCCGTCCGCCCCCTGGTACGCGCCGACGGCGTCCGGCGGGGCCAGGTCGTAGGCCAGCCCGGCCCCGGCGGTGCCGTGCCACAGGTCGCCGACCGTGTGGACGACGGTGGCGACCAGCAGGAGCGCGACCGCCGGGGCGGTGGGCAGGCCGGCGGTGGCGGCGTACAGCAGCATCGCCGCGGCCAGCACCAGGCCGGCCCGGCGCAGCTGCCGGGCCGCCGGGACGATGCCGTTTGCGCCGCGGCTCAGCCGCACCGCCAGCAGCACGGTGAGCACCGTGTTGGTCAGCAGCACCGCCGACACCACGGGCGGTGGCGCGCCGGCCCGGGTCACCGCCCACAGCGGCACGACGAGGGTCAGCACCGTCAGGTGCAGCGCGAGCACCGCCGACGCCCCGCTCACCGCGAGGAACCGCCCGTCGCGCAGCGCCCGGCCGCGCCGCCGGCCGACGGCCGTCCGGGGGCGCGGGGCCGGCGGGTAGGCGGGCAGTCGCAGCAGCAGCGCCGCGGACACCAGGTAGGTGGTCGCGTTGCCGGCCACCAGCACCTGGTACGCCAGGTGCGTGTCGGCGGCCAGCGCGAACCCGGCCAGGCCCGCCCCGACCGCGATGCCCAGGTTCGCCACCGCCCGCAGCGTGGCGAAGGCGTGCACCCGGCCGTCAGGACCACCCACGGCGGCGACCAGGGCGGCGCGGACCGCCAGATTGCCGGAGGCAGACAGCAGTTCGAGCACCGCGACGATCAGGAACGCCGGGAACGAGCCGACCAGCAGGTACGCCGCGGCGACGACGGCCTGGCAGAGCTGCAGGACCGCCCGGAGCGTACGCGGGTCGCGCCGGTCGGCGAGGCTGCCGAGCGGCATGCTGACGGTCAGCCCGACCAGCCCGGCGACGGTGAGCCCGGCGCCGACCGAGGCGGCGGAGAGCCCCACGTCACGGGTGAGGTAGAGCGCCGCGCCGGCCAGCCACAGTCCCGAGCCGACGGTGTTGGCGAGGGTGGCCAGGGAGAGGGTGCGCAGCGGCCCCGGCGGTGGGATGGGCGACATCGCCGCGGCCAGGCGCCCCGCGAGCCGGCTCGGAGACGACGGTCGAGCTGCGGCGTCCTCATCGACGGCCATGCCACCGACCCTAGGCAGGGCCGGGTGGACCGGCTGCCCCCGGCGACGCGACGCCGGTCACAGCAGACCGGTCACCGCCGCCCGCGGGCTGCGGTACGCGGACGGAGGCCATGCCGGCCGCGGTGGCGGCCTGGCGGCCGAGGTACGGGATCGGGCTGGAAACACGCTGGCCGGGACGGTGTCGCTCTGCTTGGCTCGGCGACGTGGAGAGCATCAGGATCGCGCGGGCGGACGAGTTGACCGAGGTGCAGCGGATCGAGGTGGCCTCCGGGGCGCCGTTCCGGGAGATCGGCATGGTCGACGTCGCCGACATGCCGCCGCTGCCGCTGGACGCGCTCGCCACCTGCCAGCGGGCCGGGGGACTCCGGGTGGCGGTGGACGCCGAGGACCGGCCGCTCGCCTTCGCCGTGCTCGACCTGGTGGACGGCTGCGCGCACGTCCAGCAGCTCAGCGTCGATCCCACGTACGCCCGGCGGGGAATCGGGCGGAGACTGCTCGACGACGTGGCCGGGTGGGCTATCGGCCAAGGCCTGCCGGCGTTGACGCTGACCACGTTCCGCAGCGTGCCGTGGAACGGGCCGTACTACGCCCGGTGCGGATTCCGGGAGTTGACCGGGGCGCAGGTCACGCCGGGGCTGGCCGAGCTGCTGGCGGCCGAAGCCGCGATCGGTCTGGACCCGGCCGACCGGGTCGCCATGCGTCGCCCCGCCGGCTGACCGTCAGCGTCGGCCGGGACTCAACCCGCCGGCGGCAGCTCCCACATCCGCGCCTCAAGCCGGGCGAGGGCGCGCGGGTCGGCGTCGGACGGGCGGACGAGGCGATCCTCCCGCCAGCGCCGCAGCACGTCCGCCGTCCAGGGATTCGGTACGGCCGGCTCAGTGGGCGCCGCCGAGGTTGAGCACGACCACCCCGGCGATCACCAGACCCGCCCCGATCACCTTGGTCACGCTGAGTGGCTCACCCAGGAAGGCCGCGCCGATGGCCATGATGGCCGCGGTGCCCAGTCCAGGAGCGGCGGGAAGCCCCGGGGATCCGCCGAAGAACGCCTGCCGGGCGGCCGGAACGCGCTGAGCGCGCTGCCGGGGTGCATTCCCGCCGGCGGGTTCTCGCCGCTGGATCGTGCCGGCCGAACGGGACCGACATGGTGGCTGGTGCGCTACGAAGCTGATGTCGTGGGTGAATCAGGGCGACGGCCGGCCGCGGCCGGGCTGGCTCCGGGTGCCGCGTCGCTGAATCGTTTACGTCATCAGCTTCATAGCGTCTCCCCAGAAGGCCTACGCGCGGCGCGCCCCGGTCGGGGCCGAGGGCGATCGATGACGGTTCATCGACCGCCAGCGTCTCGCCGCTGGCAATCGATCGACCCCGATGATCTGACGCGGGTCCGCGGCGCGACGGACAGTGAGATTCACCGCGCCACGCGAGCCTCGTCCTGATCTCCTAGAGACAACTGAGCCCTTCGCCTGGCAGGCTGCCTCCCATGACCCTGAAGCTTCGTTCCGTGGGGGCGAGCGACCGTGGGCTGATCCGCAGCGGGAACCAGGACGCGCTCCACGCCGGCAGCTGGCTCGTCGCCGTCGCCGACGGCATGGGAGGCATGGCGGCCGGTGACCTGGCCAGCCGGATCGCGATCGACGCCGTCGGGCCGCTGGATGTGGAGACCCCCGAGGACGCGCTGGTCGCCGCCCTGCAGAGCGGGCTCGAGCTGGCTACGGCGCGGATCCGTCAGGCGGTGGCGGAGGATCCGGAACGCCAGGGCATGGGCACCACACTGACCGCCCTGCTCTTCGCCCGGACCGGGAGCTGCCTGGCCCTGGCCCACGTCGGCGACTCCCGGGCCTACCTGTTCCGCGAAGGGGTGCTCAAGCAGGTCACCCGCGACGACACCTTCGTGCAGATGCTCGTCGACCAGGGTGTGATCACCGCCGAGCAGGCCAGCAGCCACCCGCGCCGGGCGGTGGTCACCCAGGCCCTGCAGGGCGACGAGGTCTCCCCGACGTACGCGACGATGGTGCCGTGGGCCGGCGACCGCTGGCTGCTGTGCAGCGACGGCCTCTCCAACGTGGTCCGCCCGGACACCCTCGCCGAGGTGCTGGCCGGCCAGCCCGACCGGGAGGCGTGCGCCCGCCAGCTGATCGACCTGGCCCTGCGGGCCGGCGGCCCGGACAACGTCACCGTGGTCATCGCCGACATCGTCGACGAGTAGTGCCTCAGCGTCGCCGGGGCGCGGCGCGCCGGGTGGGCTCGGCGGTGGTCGGATCCTCCGGCCACGGGTGCCGCGGGTAGCGCCCCCGCAGCTCCGCCCGGACCTGGGGGTAGCCGGACCGCCAGAAGGACGGCAGGTCGGCGGTGACCGCGACCGGCCGGCCGGCGGGGGAGAGCAGGTGCAGCAGCACCGGCACCCGGCCGTCGGCGAGCCGGGGCGCCTCCCGCCAGCCGAAGGTCTCCTGGAGTTTCACCGCGAGCACCGGCGCGGCCGGGTCGGCGTAGTCCACCCGGACCCGGGAGCCGCTCGGCACAGCCAGCCGCTCTGGGGCCAGCTCGTCGAGCCGGGCGGCCTGCCGCCAGTCCAGCAGCCGGCGTAGCGCCGACGCGACGTCGATCCGGGCGAGGTCGGCCCGACGGCGGGCCCGGGCCAGCTCCGGACCGAGCCAGCGCGGGGCGTCGGCCAGCAACGCGGCGTCGCTCACGTCCGGCCAGTCGTCGCCGAGGGCCTGCCGGCAGAACGCCAGCCGCGCGCGCAGCGCGGTCGCCGCCGGGGTCCAGGTCAGCAGCCCCAGCCCGCCCTGGCGCAGGCCGGTCAGCACCGCCGCGGCGACCAGCTCCGGCCCCGGCGCGGTCAACGGCCGGTCGACCAGCACGACCGCGCCCAGCCGGACCACCTCCCGCGCCACCACGTCCCCGCCGGACCAGCCCACCTCGCGCTCGGTGCGCAGCAGCGGGCCGCCCGCCTCCCGCGCGGTCGCCTCGTCCACCGGCGCGGCGAGTCGCACCCGGGCCGACGGCGCGCCGGGGGAGCGGTCGGCGACGGCCACGGCCAGCCACGCCGACCCGGCCAGGCCCGACCCCGCCGCCAGCTCCGCCGCGGTGCCGCCCGCCATCAGGTACGCCGAGCCCCCGGCCCGCCGCGCCCGGGCCAGCCGCTCCGGGTACGCCAGGCCCACCACCAGCCCGGCAGCCAGGTCGTCGGGGAGGCGGCCGCCCGGCACGTCACCTGCCCGCTCCGCGACGCCGAACGAGCTGCCGCCCGGCGTATGCCGGCCCCGAGCGCCGCTCTCCCGGGCGTCCCGTCCGGTGGGCCGCGGGCCGCCCGTCTCGCCGGGCCGCCCGGCGGGCAGGGCGCCGCGCAGCCGGCGTACCTCGGTGCGCCAGCGGGCGGTGGCGGCCGGGTCGGCGTTCGTGCGCAGCCGGCGCCAGGCGGCGGTCAGGTCGTCGCCGGGCCCCGCGACAGTCTCCTCGGCCAGCAGCGCGACCACCTCGGCCGCACGGTCCGGGCCCACCCGGTCGGCCCCGTCGAGCAGCGCCCGGGCCAGCCGGGGATGCGCCCCGACCGACGCGATGGTCCGGCCCCGGGTGGTGATCCGGCCGTCCGCGTCGACCGCACCGAGGGCGGTGAGCGTTTCCCGGGCGACCACCATCGCGGCCGGTGGCGGGGGATCGGGCAGGGCCAGCCCGGCGCCGTCGGGGTCGCCCCAGGCCGCCAGCTCCAGCGCGAAGCCGGTCAGGTCGGCGGTGGCGATCTCCGGTTCCGGCTGCGCGGCCAGCCGGGCGTGCGTCGCCTCCGACCAGCACCGGTAGACCGCGCCGGGGGCCTCCCGGCCGGCCCGGCCGGCCCGCTGGGTGGCCGCCGCCCGGGACACCGGGACGGTCACCAGCGCACCCAGCCCGCGGGCCAGGTCGGTGCGGGCCACCCGGCTCAGCCCGGCGTCCACCACCACCCGGACCCCGGGCACGGTCAGGCTGCTCTCCGCCACCGCGGTGGCCAGCACCACCCGGCGCCGGTCCGTCGGCTGCAGCGCCGCGTCCTGCGCCGCCCCGGGCAGCCGGCCGTGCAGCGGCAGCAGGGCGATCCGGTCCCGCAGGTCGGCCAGCCGGCCGGCGACCGCGGCGATCTCACCGGCGCCGGCCAGGAACACCAGGACGTCGCCGTCCCGCTCGCGCAGCGCCCGCCGCACGGTGGCCGCCACGTGGTCGAGCAGCGCCGGGTCGACCCGGCCCGCGCCCGGCGCGGCCACCGGCCGGGGCGGCGGCGCCCAGACCCGGCTGACCGGGTGCAGCGCGGCCTCCGCCCGGACGACCGGCGCGGGTCGGCCGGCGGCGCCGAGCAGCGCGGCGAACCGGTCGGCCTGCGGCGTGGCCGACATCGCCAGCAGCCACAGGTCGGGGCGGAGCGTGCCACGGGCCTCCACCGCGAAGGCCAGCGCCAGGTCGGCGTCGAGTTGCCGCTCGTGACACTCGTCGAGCAGCACCGCCCCGACCCCGGGCAGCTCCGGGTCGCGGTGCAGGCGGCGGAGCAGCAGGCCGGTGGTGACCACCTCGACCCGGGTGGCCCGTCCGACCCGGCGCTCGCCCCGGACCGCGTACCCGATCCGCTCGCCCACCGGCTCGCCGAGCAGGCCGGCCATCCGGCGGGCGGCGGCCCGGGCGGCGACCCGGCGGGGCTGCGCGATCAGTACCCGGCCGGCGACCTCGTCGGCCACCGCGAGCGGGGCCAGCGTCGTCTTGCCGGTGCCGGGCGGCGCCACCAGCACCGCGTCGCCGGCCGCCCGCAGCGCCCTGAGCAGCGCCGGGAGCACCGGCCGGACCGGCAGGTCGAGGGGTACGTCGGAGAGCACAGTCCCACTCTCGCACCCGGTGCTCAGTCCCGGCGCACCCCGTCCACGCCGGTGACGAAGGCCGCCCAGGCCGTCGGCGGGAAGACCAGTGCCGGCCCGCCGCGGTCCTTGCTGTCCCGCACGGCGATCCGACCGCCCACCGCGGCGACCTCCACGCAGTTGCCGTTGCCACTGCTGCGCGTGCTGGTGCGCCAGTCCGCCCGGGACAGGTCGAGCGCGGTCATTCCCGTACCTCTCGTCTTCCGTCGGCGTGCCGCTTAGCGTCACGCAAAGTTACGAGAAGCCTCCTCCAGGCGGATCAGCGACGCCGCCGGATCCAGTGCCATCCGGCACAGCTCCTCATGCAGCAGGCTATACCCGTGCACCTGCGCGGCATCCTCCAGAGCGAGCCCCATGGTGAGATTGTCCAGGTAGACCACGGAGGCGTCGGCGGCGTCGGCGAAGCCGAGGATGACGTACGGGGTGCTCATCGCCGGATGCCCGCCGGCACTGAATGGAAGTACGTGAATGGTTACGTTGGGTAACTGAGCGAGTTTCGCCATGTGGCTGAGCTGAGCGGCCATCACGGCCGGGCCGCCGACGGCGCGCAGCAGCACCGCCTCGTTGAGCACCACGGAGAGCCGGACCGGCGACCCGCGGTGCAGCACGTCCTGCCGGTGCAGGCGGGCGGCGACCTTGCGTTCGATGCCGTCCTCGCCCGCGGTGATCCGGTAGATCTCCCGGGCGTACGCCTCGGTCTGCAGCAGCCCCGGCACCGACTCGGCCTCGTACGTCCGCAGGGTGGCCGCCTCGGCCTCCAGTCCGACGTAGAACTCGAACCACTCCGGCAGCACGTCGCTGTAGTTCTGCCACCAGCCGCGCTGCTGCGCCCCCCGGGCGATTTCGATCAGTGCCTCGGCGTCGGAGCCGGTCACCTGGTAGAGGGCGAGCGCGGCGCGGACGTCCCGGGGCTTGATGCCGATCTGCGCGTTCTCGATCCGGGAGAGGTTGCTCTTGGACATGTCGAGCTGGCGGGCCGCGACATCGAGGGTCATCCCCGCGTGCTCGCGCAGTTGGCGAAGTTCCCGAGCGATCCGGCGGCGGCGAACGGTGGGGCTGGCGGTCACCCTCCGAGTCTGTCACGCCAAGATCCGCAGGTCGCGTCCGCACGGAGTGCAACCGTCGAATTCGGGAGTTGCATTGCGATAGTGCAAGGTGCATCCTCTGTCCGGTGTTGATCGCATGTGGACAGGCCGGAGGCTCGTTTGCTCATCGCTGATGAGTTCTTCCTGGTCGCCCACAACGACAGCCGGGGCAAGGCCAAGCTGCATCCGGCGGCGACCGGGCTGGGGCTCGCCGCCGGCCTGCTCGGTGAGCTGGTCCTTTTCGGACGGATCACCGTCTCTGCTGGATTGGTCACGGTGCTGGACCGCCGGCCGCCGGCCGACGCGCTCGCGCACACCGTGCTCGACCAGTTGATCGGGGAACCCCAGCACCAGGCGGTCCGCACCTGGCTCAGCTTCCTGGCCCAGACGGGCGTGAGCTCGGTCGGCGAGCGGCTGGCCCGCGCCGGCGTGCTGCGCCGGCAGGAGAGCCGCCGGCTGCTGCGGACCAGCCTGAGCTACGTCCCGGTCGACCTCAACGCGGCGGCCTGGCCGGCGACCCGGCTGCGGACCCTGCTGGAGCGCCCGGAGCCCCCCTCCGTGCCGGACGCCCTGCTGCTCGGTCTGGTCGCCGCCACCGGACTGACCCGCGAGGTGCTCTGGAGCGCCGGGCCGCTGGCCCACCACCGGCTGGGCGTCGTCGTCCCGGCGCTGCCGGCGCCGCTGAAGGAACTGGTCGGGCACACCGAGGCCGCCGTCGGGGCCGCGGTGCTGCGCGGCTTCCCCTGACCCACCAACCCCTCATCCCTCCCCTCGAACCGGAGTGGCCCCATGCCCCCTGCAGCCACCGTCGACCGTCCCAGCAACGTCTCCGATTCCCTGGCCCGTGGCCGGCTCGGCGTACCGTCGGTCATCTTCTTCGTCCTCTCCGCCGCCGCCCCGCTGACCGTGGTGGCCGGGGTGGTCACCACCGGGTACGCGGTCACCGGCGTCACCGGCATCCCGCTGGCGTTCCTGGTGGTGGCGGCGGTGCTCGCGCTCTTCTCGGTCGGCTACGTGGCGATGGCCCGCCGGCTGACCAACGCCGGCGCCTTTTACGCGTACGTCGCCCGTGGGCTCGGCCGGCCGGCCGGGGTGGGCGCGGCCTGGGTCGCGCTGATCGCGTACAACGCGCTGCAGGTGGGGCTCTACGGCGCGATCGGCGCCGCGGCCGAACCGGTGCTCCAGCAGCTCTTCGGCGGCTCGCCCGCCTGGTGGGTGGTGGCGCTGGTCGCCTGGGCGCTGGTCGCGATCCTCGGCCTGCTGCGGGTGGACGTGAACGGCATGGTGCTGGCCGTGTTGCTGGTCGCCGAGATCCTGGTCATCCTCGTCTTCGACGTCGCACAGGTCAGCCACCCGGCGGGCGGTTCGGTCAGCTTCGCCACCCTGTCGCCGGACAACCTGCTGGTGCCCGGCGTGGGCGCGATCCTGGTGCTGGCCACCACCGGCTTCACCGGCTTCGAGTCCGCGGTGGTGTTCAGCGAGGAGAGCAAGGACCCGAAGCGGACCGTGCCGATGGCCACCTATCTCTCGGTGGGCATCATCGCCGCGCTGTACGCCTTCTCGGCCTGGACGATGACCGTCGCGACCGGGCCGGCCCGGATCGTCGACGCGTCCCGCGAGCAGAGCACGGCGCTCATCTTCAACCTCGCCGGGGCGCACCTCGGCGACACCGCGGTGACGATCGGCCAGGCGCTCTTCCTCACCTCGCTGCTCGCGGCGATGATCTCGTTCCACAACACCACCGCCCGGTACGCCTTCGCGCTCGGCCGGGAGCGGGTGCTGCCGGCGCTGTTCGGGCAGACCTCGCCGCGCACCGGCGCGCCGCGGGTCGCCTCGCTGGCGCAGAGCCTGCTGGGGCTGGTCGTGATCGTGCTCTACGCGGTCGCCGGCTGGGACCCGCTGGTGCAGTTGTTCTTCTGGGGCGGCACCGGCGGCGGGTTCGGGGTGCTGCTGCTGATCGCCACCACCTCGGTCGCGGTGATCGCCTTCTTCGCCCGGACGCGGACGGGGGAGACCCTGTGGCGGCGGGCGATCGCCCCCGGCCTCGCCGCGATCGCCCTCACCGCCGTCATCGTGGTCGCGGTGGACAACTTCGCGATCCTGCTCGGCGTCGCCCCGGACTCGCCGCTGCGCTGGGCGATCCCGGCGGTCTACCCGGTCGCGGCGCTGCTCGGGCTGCTCTGGGGACTGGTGCTGCGCGGCAGCCGGCCGGACGTGTACGCCCGGATCGGGCTGGGCGCGGAGAGCGCGGTCGCCGAGGCGCCGCTGGTCACCCCCGAGCCGGCGCAGGCCGGTGTGGAGGCGGCCCGGTGACCGAGGCGCCCATCGAGCGGTTGGGGCCGGCGGAGACCCGCGGGGTCGCGGAGCGGATCGCCGAGGCGTTCCGGCACCTGGACGTCACCCGCTGGCTGGTGCCGGACGAGGCGAAGCGGGAGGCGGTGCTCGCCGACAACTTCGAGATCCTGGTCGACCACGCGATGCGGCACGGCATCGTGCACGGCACCGCGGACCGGTCGGCGGTGGCGGTCTGGTTCCCGCAGGCCGGCGAGCCGGCCCCGCCACCCGTCGACTACGACGCCCGGCTGGCCGCCGCCTGCGGCGAGTGGACGCCCCGGTTCCAGCACCTCGACGAGCTGTTCGAGGCGAACCACCCGCACGCCGACCACCATCACCTGGCGTTCCTGGCGGTGGAGGCGCGGCTGCAGGGGCGGGGGCTGGGCAGCGCGCTGCTGCGGCACCACCATGCCGTGCTCGACGCCGAAGGGGTGCCCGGGTACCTGGAGGCCAGCAGCGAGCGCAGCCGCGACCTGTACGCCCGGCACGGCTACCGGGCCGCCGAGCCGTTCCGACTGCCCGACGGGTCGGCGTTCCATCCGATGTGGCGCGACCCGCGCGGCTGACCGGCGCGCGACGACCCCCTGAGTCGACGGGCGGCGGTGGCGCGACACCTGCCCACCGCCACCGTC
Organism: Micromonospora sp. GCM10011541; assembly: GCF_042650725.1. NCBI lineage: Bacteria > Bacillati > Actinomycetota > Actinomycetes > Micromonosporales > Micromonosporaceae > Micromonospora > Micromonospora sp. GCM10011541. The sequence goes on along the minus strand of NZ_JBHSBP010000027.1, from coordinate 627 downwards.
GGCCCGGTGCTCGACCTCGGGGCGGGCACGGACGCTGTGCCGCGGCGCGCCGGTGCGGCGGATGCGCGCGGCGGCGGCGCGGACGCCGGACGCGCCGGTGGTCGACCCGATGGACCTGCTGGTGCTGTGCTGAGCGCGCGGAAAGGCCCGGCCGGCGAACCGCCCGGCCGGGCCTGTGGACGCGACGATGGCCGGGCCCGCCGACCCGGCCATCGTCTCCACCCCCTAGTACGTTCCGTCGAGCTGCCCGCGCAGCTTCGTCAGCGCCCGGGCCAGCAGCCGGGACACGTGCATCTGCGAGACGCCGATCTGCTCGGCGATCTGCGACTGGGTCAGGTTGCCGTAGAAGCGCAGCGTGAGGATCTTCTGCTCGCGCTCGTCGAGGGTGGCGAGCGCCGGGCCCAGCGCGACGCGCAGCTCGGCCAGCTCGAACTCGCCGTCCTCGCCGCCGAGCATGTCGCCCAGTTCGGTGGCCCGGTCGCCGTCGCCGGTCGGGGTGGACAGCGACACGGCGTTGTAGGCGCGGGCGCCCTCCAGGCCCTCCAGGACCTCTTCCTCGGTCAGCTTGAGGTGGGCGGCGATGTCGGCGACGGTCGGCGAGCGGCCGAGGGTCTGCAGCAGGCAGCT